>SBFI01000406.1 GCA_006227875.1 Acidobacteriota bacterium | reverse complement strand
TTCGGACTGGGAGACTTTCGGCTCTACGAGCTGAGGGTCGAGACCGCCCGCTTCGTCGCCGGCTTTGGCAAGACTTTCGATCTGTCACCCGCCGAGCTCGAGCAGCTCTCACTGCGCAAGATCGAGAGCGAGGGCGATTCGGCGTGAGACGGGCAATGGTCTACCTCGTCTCGGTGGTCGCCGTGCCACTAAAAAAAGCAGCGCTCGACGACATCACCACCGGGAGTCAGCCGGGCTTCTTCCTCGAGTGGCTCATGGTCGGTGGCGCGATCGTCTGGTTCGGCGGGCTGGCCATCACCCGGAGATCGAAGAACGCAGACACCTGAGAAGCCGAGCGGCTAGAATCGGGTAGCGTCGGTCGTAGGCAGCGGAACATCTCGCAGTCGATTGTCCGAGGAAGGGGTAGAGTCTGAACATGAGCTCCATGCAGGTCGGTCTGACATCTCGCGTGGTCAAGGTCACCACGGCCGTCTGTTTCCTGATTTCGATCGGTGCGGCCGCTGCGCGCGCCCAGACTGATCTCCAGCGTCTCGAGGTCGTGCTGTGGCCCGAGTACGACCGGCCGGCCTTACTGGTGATATTGCGGGGCTATCTGCCTCCGGATGCAACGCTGCCGACCACCGTGGTCCTTCCCATACCGGCCACCAGTACCCCCCACGCGGTGGCCAAGCGCGACTCAGCCGCTGGTACCCTGCTCATGGCCTCGTACACGGTGGAGAACGACGGTGACTGGTCCAGAGTCCGCATCGTCACCGACATGCACGAGGTGCGGCTCGAGTACTACGCCGATCTCGAGACCACCGATACCCAGCGGCAGATCCTTCTCGAGTGGCCGGGAGGAATCGCGGTTCGCAATCTTATCTACGAGATCATGCAACCGGTCGGCGCCAGCGGCCTTGTGGTCACTCCGCCCGGTCTGCAGAGATTCGGCGAGGATGGGATCACCTACCACGTCGGAGATCTGGGGCCGATCGCGGCCACCGACACGTTCTCGATCGCGGTCAGCTACACCAAGACTACGCCCCTGCTGACGGCCGAGGCATTCAAACCGCCCACACCGGCCACGCCCCAAATGTCGCAGCCGCCAGTCCAGACTCCGGTTTCCCAGACATCGGCGACCGAGAGCGAGTCCGGTTCCGGTGCCAACACTCTGCTCGTGGGACTGGTCGTCGTGCTGGCGGCCGCCCTTGTCGGCAGCTGGGTGTTCTTCGGCTCCCGCAAGACAGTCGACACGGAAGAAGACGCCGGATCCGCTTCATAGCCTGTGGCAGATTCCACTTTTATAGGGCGCTTGCACCCGCCGTTCCACTTGCGCACGACCTGCGCAAAATCACGCAATTGAGACTCAAAGTAGCGGAACAATTCGCAGATTACCGGCCGTCTACACAGCTATAGTCCGACTATGAACGCCCCCGAAGAAGCGACACCCCAGACAGGCCAGAACCAGCACTCTCGCCTGCGCCGCTTTTTCGCCCCCCGAGCCCGCACCTGGGGGCTCGCCATTCCCATCCACCTGGTGGCCTTTACCCTTTTTTATTTGGCCACCGACCGGCTGCTGCAGTCGGAAGTGGTGGAGACCGCCACCAGGGCTGCCGAAGAGCAGCTTACCCAGGCCGCCGAAGAGCTCCAGGTCGTGGCCAGGGCCCACACCGGGGACGCTTCTGGCGGACACATCTTCGCCGCCCTGCTCGAGGCCTACGACGACATCGATTTCCGGCTTTTCATCATGGGCGGCGGTGTCATCGGCCTGGACGAGCCGCTGACCGAGCAGGAGCACCTGGAGATGGTCAACTTTCTGGCCAGCAACGAAGAGCAACAGTTCTGGCTCAACGAGGACGAGGGAAAGACCGAGATGCGCGGCCTGATGACAGTGGTCGCCACCCAGCACTGCTTCCCCTGCCACGAACCGGGACAGACTCTGGCGGCAGCCTCGATGACCAAGGATCTCACCGCTCAGATTCAGACCGTGCGCGCTCATTCGCGGCGCAATCTGGCTCTGCTCATCACTCTGTGGGCGGTCGTCCTAGGTGGCACGCAGCTCATCGTGCGGCGCTCGATCAAGCGCTCGGCGGCGCGGCTCGAGGCCGACCTGGCTGCCGCCGAGGCGGGAGACGCGGGCCCCACCGACTCCGGCCCCCTCGTGCTCGACGCCGCTTCGGCCCGGCTTCATCAGTCGCTGCGCGACTTTCTGCAGCGGCAACGGGAGCGGGACGCCGAGGTGGCCACCCGTCTCGAGCATACCGACCGGCTGGCCTCTCTCGGGCGCCTGGCGGCCGGTCTCGCCCACGAGATCAAGAACCCACTGGCGGGAATCCAGGGGGCGCTCGAGATCCTGCGCGAGGATCTCACCGAACAGGAGTCGTCCAAGCTCTGCGACGAGATGCTGAGCGAGCTCGAGCGAGTCAACCAGACTCTGCAGTCTCTGCTGGCCTCGGCGCGGCCGACCCCGGCACAGCTCTCCGATACCGATGTCGAGCAGCTACTCGAGGACCTCAGACGTCTGGTCGAGCCTGGCTTCCGCCGCCGAAATATCACTCTCGACCTCGACATCGCCGCCGACGTTCCCAAGGCCCAGCTGGATGCCGCCAAGATGCGCCAAGTCCTCCTCAATCTGGTCAACAACGCCGCCGACGCCATGGATGGGGGCGGCCACATAACGCTGCGGGCAGGCAGCTTTCCCGACCGGCAGGATCTGATTCTGGCCGTCCAGGACGATGGCCCCGGAATCTCCGAGGAGAACCAGGTCAAGATCTTCGAGCCCTTCTTTACCACTAAGTTCACCGGTACCGGGCTAGGTCTCGCCATCGCTCGAAGCCTGGTGGAACAGCACGGTGGAAGCCTCGAGCTCGAAACCGTCCCGGGTGAAGGGACCACCTTTTTTATCTTTCTGCCCACGATCGCCCGGGTACAGCCGCCGCCAACCGATATGATCTCGTCCGAGTAATCTCATGTCCCTCGTTCTCATCGTCGAAGACGAAAAGCTCTTGCGCTGGGCGATCACCGAGCAGCTCAAGCGCCACGGGCACTCGGTGCATTCGGCCGCCGACCTGGCCGAGGCCGGCGAGCATCTCACCAAGCACCAGCCCGATGTCATGCTGCTCGATCTCTCGCTCCCCGATGGCCACGGCCTCGACTTTTACCAAGCGAATCAAGGACATCTTCAAGACACGGTGGTGATCGTCATGACCGCCGTCGGCCAGGTCGAGGACGCGGTGCGCGCAATGAAGCTGGGGGCGATCGACTTTCTCAACAAGCCGGTGGACCAGGTCGAGCTGGCGCGGCTCATCGACCGCTCGGTCAGCCTGCGCGAGGAACAGCTGGAGGCCAAGGCCGCCCGTCAGACCCGCGAGCGGGACCTCAAACAGGAGCTCATCGCCGAATCACCGGCCTTCCAGGAGGTCGTCCGCGTGGCCGGCGAGGTGGCTCAATCGGAGGTGTCGAGCATCCTGCTCCAGGGCGAAAGCGGCACCGGCAAGAATGTCCTCGCCCGCCATATTCACGCCCTCTCCAGCCGTTCCAAGAGGCCGATCCTAGAGGTCAGCTGCGCCGCCATCCCCGACAACCTACTGGAGAGCGAGCTGCTGGGCCACGAAAAAGGAGCCTTTACCGACGCCAAGGCCACCCGCCACGGCACCTTCGAGCTGGCCGACGGCGGCACCGTGGTCCTCGACGAGGTGGGAGAGCTCAAGCTCGAGCTCCAAGCCAAGCTGCTCCACGTGCTCGAGGAGCGGCGGCTGCGCCGGGTGGGCGGAACCCGCGAGATCTTTGTCGACGTGCGGGTGATCGCGCTGACCAACCGCAATCTCGACGACATGGTCAAGGATGGCAGCTTCCGCCAGGACCTCTTCTACCGGCTCAACATCTTCCCCATCACCGTACCGCCGCTGCGCGAGCGCCCGGAGGACATCCTGCCGCTCGGGACCCACTTTCTCGACGGCCTGCAGTCCAAATTCGGCCGTGAGCTCGACGGTTTCAACCGCCAGGCCGAAAACCACCTGCTGGCCTACTCCTGGCCGGGAAATGTCCGCGAGCTGCGAAACGTCGTCGAGCGGGCCATGATCCTGGAGAAAGAGAAGAAGATCGGCCCCTCCTCGCTCATCCTCACTCCGGTGGGTCAGAGCGCCGCCGCAGCGGCCCCAACGGCCACCGCCGACGAGATCCTGCCCGAAAAGGGCCTCCCTTCGCTCGAGGAGATGGAACGGGAGCTGGTCTCGCGGGCCATGAAGGCCAGCGGCAACAACCAGACCCGCGCCGCCGAGCTGTTGGGGATCAGCCGCGACCAGCTCCGCTACCGGCTGAAGAAATTCGATCATCAAGGTCAAGAATCGGCCTGAGCCCCGTTCCGGAACGGCATTTGCAGGGAGTCTCCCAGGTTTTTGGAGGGACTCGGGTGAGGTTTCTCGTGATCGACGGCAGCCGGATGCTCCCCGCGCTCATCGAGCGGCTGGCACCGGCCGATGTGGAAGTGGAGATGGCGTCGACCTACGACGAGGCCAAATGCACCATCTGCGGCCGCCCCCCCGCTGCCGTCATCGTCAACCTGGGCCCCGCGGATCTGCCCTGGCAGGAGCTCCACGAATGCTGCCGCACCCAGTCGCCGCCCATCCCGGTGCTGTATGAGTCCTGCATCTACCACGGCCCCGAGGAGGTCGGGATCGGCTGCCTCGACGAGGACTGCGCCTTTCTCACCAAGCCCTACTCGCTGGCGGAGCTGCGAGATCAGATCTCGCGGCTGATCGGCCTGGCCAACGGGGATTGGCCGA
>SBFI01000060.1 GCA_006227875.1 Acidobacteriota bacterium | reverse complement strand
ATCGACTTTGCAATCGGGATCTCCGGGTTGTTGGTGAAGCCCGAAGGTTCGAAGCGCGTGTGAGTGAATTTGTCGACCAATGTCTGCAGCGGAACGCCGTATTGAAGCGCGATCGACACTGCTGTGGCAAAGGCGTCGACGAGACCCGAGATGGTCGAGCCCTCTTTGGCCATCACCAGAAAAATCTCGCCCGGTTGCCCGTCATCGTAGAGTCCGACGGTTATGTAGCCCTCGTGTCCGCTGACCGAGAATTTGTGGGTAACGGCGCGCCTTTCGTCGGGCAATTTCCTCCGCTGCGCTCTGGGTTCCGCCTCCTCGGCCTTCTTGCCCTCATCTCGCTTGGTCGACAGCGGCTGACTCCGCTTGCAGCCATCCCGATAGATCGCCACCGCCTTGAGTCCCATACGCCAGCCCTCGAGATAGGCCTCCGTAATTTCCTCCGGCGTCGACTCTTCCGGCATGTTGATCGTCTTGCTGATGGCGCCCGAGACAAACGGCTGGACAGCCGCCAACATCTTGAGATGACCCATGTACTGGATCGAGCGCGAGCCGTTGGCCGGCTTGAAGGCACAATCGAAAACCGCCATATGCTCGTCCACCAGATGGGGGGCACCCTCGATGGTGTCGTGCTCGTCGATGTACTCGACGATCTCCTGAACCTGCTCCTTGTCGTATCCCAGCCTTTTCAACGCCACCGGCACGGTGCCGTTGACGATCTTGATCATGCCGCCGCCCACCAGCTTCTTGTACTTGACGAGCGCGATGTCGGGCTCGATGCCCGTGGTGTCGCAATCCATCATGAAGGCGATGGTGCCCGTGGGTGCGATCACCGAGATCTGGCTGTTGCGGATGCCATGCTCTTTGCCCAGGTCGACGACTTCGTCCCAAGAGACCTTGGCCGTCTTCAGCAACTCGAGCGGTGCATGGGCCGCATCGATACCCTTGACGGCATCGCGATGTTTGCGCATGACCTTCAACATCGGTTTGCGATTGTTCTCGAAGCCGCGGAAGGGACCCTTGACCTCCGCGATGCGAGCCGACTGCGCGTACGAGGCTCCCGTCATGAGGGCGGTCACTGCTCCGGAGAAGTCGCGACCCGCCTCGGAGTCGTAGGGCAGCCCACGAGCCATCAGCAGGGCACCCAGATTGGCAAAGCCGATGCCCAGGGGACGGAAGTCGGCGGAGTTGCGCTCGATCGACGGCGTCGGGTAGGAGGCGTTGTCGACGATGATCTCCTGCGCCGTGATCACCACCTCGCAGGCGTGGCTGAAGCTCTCGACGTCGAAACGCTCCTGCTCGGGGTCGTAGTACGACATCAGATTCATCGACGCCAGGTTGCAGGCCGTGTTGTCGAGGAACATGTACTCGCTGCACGGGTTGCTGGCGTTGATGCGGTCCGTATTCGGACAGGTGTGCCACTCGTTGATGGTGGTATCGAACTGCATCCCCGGATCACCGCACAGCCAGGTCGAGTCGGCGATCATATTCATCAGGTCGCGCGCCTTCAGGGTCTCCATGGGTTCGCCGGTGCGCACCGACCTGGTCGCCCACTCACCGTCCTTCTCCACCGCCTCCATGAACTCGTCGGTGGCTCGCACCGAGTGATTGGCGTTCTGGTAGAAGACCGACTCGTAGGCGCCGCCCGGAATATTGAAGCCGCCCTCGTAGCCGGCGTCGATCAGCGCCCAGGCCTTGCGCTCTTCGACCTGTTTGCAGTTGATGAAGTCGACGATGTCCGGATGCTCGGCACCGAGGATCACCATCTTGGCCGCGCGCCGGGTCTTGCCGCCGCTCTTGATCACGCCGGCAAAAGCGTCGAAGCCCTTCATGAACGAAACCGGGCCCGAGGCCATGCCGCCGCCGGCGAGGACCTCTTTGCAGGAGCGCAGCGTCGACAGGTTACTGCCGGTACCCGAGCCGAATTTGAAGAGCATCCCCTCGGTCTTGGCCAGGTCGAGGATCGATTCCATGGTGTCTTCGACCGCGTTGATGAAGCAGGCCGAACACTGCGGGTGGGGCTCGATGCCGACATTGAACCAGACCGGTGAGTTGAAGCAAGCCATTTGATGGAGCAAGAGATGGCAGAGCTCGTCACTGAAAGCTTCGGCATCTTCCTCGGTGGCGAAGTACCCGCCATCGCGACCCCAGGCGGTCATGGTATCCACCACCCGGCCGATCAACTGACGAACACTCGTCTCCCGCTCGGGGGTCCCCAGCTGACCACGAAAATACTTGCTGACGACGACGTTGGTCGCTGTCTGCGACCAGAATGTGGGGACCTCGACGTCCTTCTGCTGAAAGATGACTTCACCCGATTCGTTGGCGATGAGAGCTTCGCGCACCTCCCATTGAACGGCGTCGAAAGGATGTACCTTCCGACTGGAAAAGAGCCTCTTGAAGCGAAGCCCTTTGCCGCTCGTCTGGGCACTCGATTCCTGCGCTGAAGTCTCGTTCGTCAGCATCTTTCCGTCTTCCTCTGCCTTCGCAACTTGGTTTTTTTTGTCGGCGCCGATGGCGCCCGCTATCCTCTCCCGACCGACTCCTCAAACCGAGGTTCTTGGCAAGCTACTGCATCCGGTCTCTGGCGATCGGACCCCTTGCCCCCAATCGAACCCTCCACGTCACTCGCGGACTCGGTTCATCAAGCTTGCACGAGATCTGGCGTTCTGTCAAGACTATAGGTACTACATATTGTGGTGTCCCGCTGTGGAGGATTTCACTCTCGGGGGCCCTCCACCCACCCCGGCCGGCGGGCACCGCGCGCCGAAGGCGCGTGGTCGGGCCGGCCGCTTCGAGCTCCCTCGGGCAACACCGTGGCCGGGCGCTTCAATCTTCCTCGGCCGGCACGCTTTCGGCGCTTCTTGCCGCGGCGATCTTGTCGCGGATCTCCTCGACCGCCGCCGCGGGCAGCAGCAGGACACTCTCCCGGTCACCGGTGCGGGCGAGGTACTCGCCGGCGGCGCCGGTGTAGAGAGTGAGCTCTTCCCGGCCACCTTCGTCATCCCCGCCCAGTCGCAGCACGAGCTCCGGGCTCTCCCAAACGGCACCCAGCGATTCGGCCTCGGCAGGACTCAAGATGCGCTCGGCTTCGGTCTCGGTGATGGCGTAGAGCAGGTCGCTGGCGGTGGTGAACGGGATCTCGTCATCGGCCCGCGTCCAGCTGGCGCCGGCACGTTCGAGCGTCATTGTTCCGGCCTCGTCGACAACGACGATACTGTCGATCTCGAATGTCTCCAGGTGTGACCAGGCGGTCGACTGCCAGGCCGTCAACGACTCTTCCATCACCAGCGCCAGCTCGGTTTCGAGCTCGATGATCTGGTCGTCCACTCTCGCCGTGAGGCGGCCGTCGGTGTCGGCAACCGGCTCACCGAGCTCCAGACGGAACGGCTCGGCCCGCTCCTCGAGCACTACCTCGAGCACCGCTCGGGCGGGATCGAGTCCCATCTCGTTGGGCATCCGCTCGGGTTCGTCGACAAAGGAGGCAACGGTCAGCGAGGTCACGTCGGCGAGGAGCTTTGTGACCTTCTCTTCGTCGGCTCGATCCGCCAACGGCTCCTCGAGCCAGAAGTCCTCACCGCGACGGGCCAGTGTCAGACGTCGATCGGCCACACTCAGCGAAATGCGCTCGATGTCCTCCCGGTCGGCGGCAAACACCTCGCGGCTGCGCCACTCCCCGGGTGCGCGAATCAGTTGACTCCAGATGCCGTCGGCGACCACAAAGAAGTCGTCGGTGTCTTCGAGGCCGACGATCATGGTGCTCGAAGCCGGGACCTCGCTGCCGATGAGCAGTTCCTGCACGTCGTCTTCGACGCGCACCGTCACCCGGGCCCGGGGCTCGTCGAGCCCGACCTCCGCGGCTGTCATATCTTCGAGAGTTCTCTCTTTCTCCAGCGAGGTCAGTGCGGCGACGAGACTCGCTACCAGACTCTCATCGGCGCGTGCCTCGAGGGGATCCAAGAGTCGCCATTCGTCGGCCACCTCCCCACTCGGCGCATCCTCCCTCTCTTCGGCCTCCGCTGCCGCGGTCCGGCGTTCGAGCACAACTGTCTCCCCTTCCCACTCGATCTCGAGACCGTCGACGTCTTCGTCGTCGAAACGGAAAATCAGCTTGGTTTGGGCCGCCCGTTCGTCGCTCGATGGCAATTCCCGCTCGTAGAGTGCGATGAACGCCACGAGACCGATGACCACCAGCAGCAGAATTAGAAGTGTCCGCGGTCGCACCTCTTACCTCCTGCGCTGCCAGTAGATGGCAAAGCCCAAGAGCACCGCCAGCCCCGGCAGCACCACCAACACCAACCAGGTCACCTTCGACATCTGCGATTGGCTCAGGCTGAGGCGCACGTGCTCGGGCTGCTTGGGCGGAATCCCGATCAGGGTCTCTCGCGCCACCAGCCAGTTGAGGCTGTTCGCCAGAAAGGTGGCATTGGGCATATTCTGGAGTTGTCCGTTGGTGGCGAAATCGGAGTCGCCCACCACCACCAGACGGAGGTCTCCGGCCGAGGGCGTCGTCTCCTCGCCGGTGGTCGCCACTTCAGCGGCTTCCGACCCCGGGATCTCATCCTCGAGTCCGGCGTCGGCGCCAAGGCCTTCTTCCGCGAACACCTCGACCGCCACCGCCAGAGGCACCGGTCCTCCCAGGTCCTCCTCGTGCAACTCGACCTGCTGGAGCCGTGTTCCAGATCGGTCTCACCCCAGCCCTCGACCGAGGTCATCATCAACTCGGTGACCTTGAGCTCTTCCATCGGCTCACCCATTCCCACCGACCGCGCCAGACCGAGGATCACCGGCAGCTGGGCCTGGCTGAGCGAGCGGGTGATGTCGTGCTCGGCGTAGGCGGTCACGAAGATGGTGTCGGCGCTGAAGAACGGCAGCGGGTTGGCCGGATCGACGACGATGTCGTCTCGCAGACGCACACCGTACTCCTCGAGCAGCGGCTCGAGACCGGTGGCCACCAGTCCACCGGTCGGCGCCAGGGTGGGATCGATCAGGAAGAGCATCCGCCCACCGCCCTCGATGTAGGTGCGCAGCAGCGCGACCTCCGGCTCGATGAAGTTGACGGTCGGCCCGGCCACGACCAACAGATCGGTACCCTCCGGCACCGCCTGCTCGCCGACGGTGGACCAACTCTCGAGCTCGAAGTTGTCCTTGCCCAGCAGCTCCCGCGCCAGCGAGATCCCATCGGGGGAGAAATCGTCGAGGTCGAGCTCGCCGTGCCCGGCAGTGAAGAGGACCCTGGGCTTGCGACTCTCCACCAAGTCGATGATGGCGCTGGTGAACTCCTGCTCGCCTTTGAAGCCGGTCATCTCAGGCTGCTGACCGAACTGCATACCCGAGTAGTCGTAGTCGGCGAGATCGGTGGCGTCGACCACCCGCCGATCGTCACCGCCGTCGAAGACCACCACGTTGAGAGAGGCGACCTCGTACTTGTCCACCAGGCTCTGAGCCTCGGCCAGGTTCTTTTCCACATCCAGATAGCGAACACTCAAGTTGGGGCTGGCGACCTCGTAGGAGCCGAGGAGCTCGGAGACCGATCCAAAGAGAGGATCGGCGGGGCTCATAAAGACCACCACCTCCACATCTTTGTCGAGCGCCTCGAGAACCTGCGTCGATTTCTCCGACAGCGTGTACAGCTTGTCGCTCGTCCAGTCGAGTCGCTTGTGGTACTTCCAACCGAAGTAGTTGGCGATCACGAAGATCACCAACACCAGAACAACACCCACTCCCAGGGTCGAGGTGTTGACGAGCTGTCGTTTGGTCGAATTCTTCAACTCGGCCATCTCGCTACCTCCACTTCTTGGCCTCGAGGGCCTTTGCCGAGAGAAAAATGAAGAGCACCGTCGCCGACAGGTAGTAGACCAGGTGTCGGGTGTCGACGACGCCCTTGCTGAACTCCTCCATGTGCTGCCAGAGATTGAGATAGGAGAAGGCCTGCTTCAAGGTCGGATCGTTGAACAGGTTCTCCAGCAGCCCGAAGGTAAACAGCGGAATGAGAAGAGCGAAGGTGAGGATAGCGGCTACCAGCTGGCTACGGGTCAGCGCCGAGGCCAGCAGACCGACGGACAGAAAGAGCGCACCGACGCCAAAGACCCC
>SBFI01000135.1 GCA_006227875.1 Acidobacteriota bacterium | reverse complement strand
AGCAGTCGTTGCGGCCCTTGATCCAGCCTCTTTGAAAGGCCCTTTGGACCGCCACTTCCTCCTGCGGCCAGTTGGCGAGCGCCTTCTTCCACACCTCCGCCAGCTTGCGATCGAGCTTGGCGAGGTCCGCGTCGGCGCAGATCAACTCCTCGATCTCACCACTCGCTTGGTTGCAGTCGAAACTGGGCTCGACGGCAGAAACCGGGTCGATTGCAGGCCAAAGTCCCAGCGTCAGGGTGGCGAACAGCGCCCAGCCGCTCACCGGTAAGGAAGACCGCGTTCTCTCCATGGCCTCAATTCCTCCAGCGAACCGGATTAGAAGCGATCCTGCTGCGCCACTGGCCCGCTGCACTCAGCGCGGGCCCAACGCTGCTGACGGCGGTTACCGTCCCGGCGGAGCGAAGCGCCAGACCTCGTCGTCGACCCGGAAGAAGTTGACCTCCGGCGGCAGGTCGAAGCGCTCCCGATCGCCGCCAAAGGTGTAGATGCGACCGCCGCCTTTGCCCCCCTCGACCGCGAGGGCGTCGAAGTCGTATTTGATGTCGTCGGAGGTCTCCGCATTCCACGGTGAGTCGCTGACCTGCTCCCAGTCGTACCCGTCACGACTCACCCAGACGTCCATCGGGTTTTCGAGCAGTCCGAAGCCGCCAAAGCAGACGATGTTGTTGATCAGCACCTGGCACTGATGGCCCGGGCGCTTGCTCCACTCGGCAAAGGGTGTCACCAGTTCCCAGACATAGCCGTCCCGCGATCGCCAGACGTCGTTGAAGTAGGGCGGATCACAGAAGGGCAGCGGCTCGCAGACAAAGCCGTCTTCGCCGCCCAGCAGATAGATGTGCCCGTCCTTGACCAGAGCGGAAGCACCGGCGCGGGGCTCCCAGGGGGCCGCGTCGGTGACCATCTCCCAGGTACGACCGTCGGGCGACTTCCAGACGTCGTTGAAAAATGTGCGGCCGGGACCGCCGGTGGCGATGTCGTCACCCTGGCTGCCGCCAAAGACGTAGATCTCCCCTTTGAAGACGACGGCACTGAGGCCGGCGCGTCCCGCCCAGCCCGCGTCCGCCGTCATCTGCTCCCAGTCGACTCCGTCCTTGCTGCGCCAGACATCGCTGAAAAAGTTCGACGGCGAGCCGAAGAGGCCGAAGTCCTGCCCGCCGAGGACATACATGTGACCGCCCTTGCTGACGGCCTGGAAGTAGGCCCTCGCCGGCCATTGCTGATCGGCTATCAGCTCCCATGAAACGCCGCGGTCCTCGCTGCGCCAGACATCCGCCCAGATGATGCTGGCAAAGGGGATGCTCGGGTCGAGGGGTGTGCGGCCACCCATCAGGTAAAAGGTGTTTCGTAGCTCGACCACCTGCAAACCGGCTCGCCGCGCCCAGTAGGCGTCTTGGCCGTCGAATACCTTGGTCCACTCGTACGCCGCAACGTCTTGCGACGACGCACCCATCACCATCGAGGGGCCGAGCAGAAAGACGACTGAAAGCAACAACAAAGGCAAGCTTTTCATGGCAGATCCTCCCTCGTAATTCGATGCTTCCGACCCTGGTGACCCCCGACCGGCCACCGTGGAAAGCGAACAATGTGGACGAATTTATCGAATCCTCACCCTGCCAGTAAAGCGCCGCACTGAGCAGCGCAAAGACGTGGTGAGTACCGCAGCCACCGCGAGCGGTGGGATGTAGAGGATTGTCTGCCTCTCGGCCGCAGCGAGCGCTCGAGCTCCTGGCCACCCACCGGGAGGGATCGGTAGAATCCTGCCTCGTCCGGCAAATTACTCGACTCGAGACTCTTGTGGCGACCTACTTCGATGTGCACTTTCGCGGCCTCGAAGAGGGAGTTCCCGCTGGGTGGCTCGATCGTTTTACTACTGGAGGCTAAGTGGTGAAGTTTCTATCTAGTCGTCGAAGAATCCTGGTGCTCGTTGCGGTCGTTCTGGTTGGCGGAGTCGGTGAGTCGGTAGCCCAGGAGGAGCCCCGGTTCCGGCTCGAGCTCGAGGCCGGAGCGGTCTGGCAGACGTCGAACGGTCCAGATACCCAACAACGAGCTCGGCACACGGTTCTCGCTCGAGGAGCTGGTGGGTGATGGCCCGTGGGCTGCCGGACGCCTCTACCTAACCTGGAACATCAAGCGGCGCCATGGTCTGCGCCTGCTCCTGGCGCCGCTCTCCTACACCGAGACCGGAACCTTCGACGAGCCGGTCGACTTCGCCGGTGCCTCTTACGAGCCCGATCAGCCGACGGAGGCGACCTACAAGTTCAACTCCTGGCGTCTCTCCTACCGTTACCGGTTCAAGGACGGGGAGCGTTGGAAGCTGTGGGTCGGCTTTACCGCCAAGGTCCGCGACGCCAAGATCGAGCTGCGCCAGGGCGAGACCTCCAGTTTCGATGACGACCTCGGCTTCGTGCCGCTGATCCATTTTGCGGCCGATCATCGCTTCTCCGACCGTTGGCACTTCATCGCCGACCTCGACGCCCTCGGTGGCGGCCCGGGTCGTGCCATCGATCTGGCGCTCAAGCTCGGCTACGACTTCAACCGACGCTGGGCTCTGACCTTCGGCTATCGGACGGTCGAAGGCGGCGCTGATGTCGACGAGGTCTACAACTTCGCCTGGTTCAACTACGCCGTGGTCTCGGGCGTCTACAAGTTCTGAGGCTAACGCGAATCTGGCGGCTCTGAGCTTTCCGCAATGGCCGAGCGAGCCGTCTCACATCCGAGAGAGGCCAGACTTCAGGGAGCTCGATCGGGCCAATTCGGTGCTCAGGGTCCGGTCGGGGGTGGCTCGGGCTCCGGGATGACGGGTGCGGGGGTCGGTTTGCCGCCGCCGAGGCTGACCCGGATGTTGGCGCCAGCCTTCATCACGGAATGACTACGACCGTCGGATCCTCGACCACTTCGTAGAGAACCTGGCTGCCGCTATAGAAAGCGCGATAGTAGGTGCCATGCGAGAGGAAGTAGTTCTGGCTGCCGACCGTGACGGCCCGGGCGTCTTTGGGCTGCGAAGACACTGTCGCGCCGGGTGGCGGTGCCACGACCTTGTATCCGTCCCCGGACTGGACGAGATACTCGCCTCCGTAGTAGTAGTACTGCTGACCGCCCACCGTAGTGGGTTCCGAGTCCTTGGGCAGTGAGGCCACCGCGGCGCCGATGGCGACACCGGCAACCAGCGCCGCGCCCGGGTGGTCATCGTCGTCGTCCCACCAGTCGTCTTGCCGGTAGTCGTGCGGACCCCTGGGATCGTAGGGTCCTCGGGGGTCGGCTGGACCACGGGGACCGCCGGCACCACGGGGATCAGCCGGACCACGGGGATCGGCCACGCCACGGGGATCAGCCGGACCACGGGGATCGGCCACGCCACGGGGGTCGGAGGAGCCCGCGGGCGCGGCTCTACCGACATTGCCCGCATTTTGCACGCTCCCACCGTGGAAGCCACCCCCTCCGAAATGGCCTTTCGCGGCAGCCTCACCGACCTCCACGACAAACGAGATCAGAACGACACCAGTGCCCACCAAGAACCAAGCCCACAGGGAAATTGTTCTGATGGAGCGAGCTGTCATGAGTCGGTCTCCTCGATGGCTG
>SBFI01000428.1 GCA_006227875.1 Acidobacteriota bacterium | reverse complement strand
CTTCCCGCCAACTTCCGAGAGGCCGTCCTGCTGCGGGATATCGAGGGGCTCTCCTACGAGGAGATCGCCACTATCACCGGTCTTCGCCTGGGCACGGTGAGATCACGAATCGCCCGTGGGAGAGATCGACTGCGAGTGCTGCTGGAGAATGACTCATGACCCAACACTCCACCGTTGAGCAGCTGTCCATTTATCTCGACGATCGGCTCCACGAGCCCGAGCGCCGGCGTCTGGAGGGACATCTGGCAGAGTGCGAGGAGTGCCGGCGCCGCCTGGCGGGGATGCGTCGTGTGGTGCAGGGACTCGAGAGGCTGGACCGAACCGCACCGCCACCACAGCTCGCCCACCAGGTCGAGCAGCGAATTCTGCTCGAGGGCGGCCGCCAAGGGCTTCTGGAAAGGGTCGAGCGTCGACTGGATGTGATGATGGCGCAGCCTTCGATTCTGCCCATCTTTGCGTTGGTGATTGCACTGGCCGCCATCGTCTACCTTTTTGCCTATGGGCTCGAGCGCCATCAGCAGCGGGGTGTGCCCGTCATCTTCGAGCCACCGGCCGGGAGCGTGCGGCAAGAGCCCGCACAGAGTCGTGAAGTGGGGGGGCGGGAATTTACGCGGCGTGAGGGGGGCTGGCAGGAGTCGGGCTCGGCGGGAACAAACCCCGCCCTGGTTCTCGATCTGACGACACCGGATGCCGCCGCCGGATGGATCGAGCGCTATCCGGAGCTCGGGCAGCTGAGTCGAGAGCTCGATGGCCGGGTGGTATTGCGACTCGATGAGGAATGGGTCGAAGTCATTCTGCCGGCTCGCGACTCCCCCGACTAGCCGCTAGGAGGTAGCGACGGGCTCGATTTTGGCGACGCGGAAGCTCTTTCCCGCAATCTCCACGGTATCCCCGACACTCTTCCCCTGGATCTGCTGCGCCAGATCCGACTCGTAGGAGATGATGTCGTTCTCGGGCTGGCTCTCCCAGGGTCCGAGAATGGTGAGGGTGCGCCGCTCCTCTCCCTCACCCTCGAGCTCCAGACGACACCCAGCCCTCACCTCGCTCGCGTCGTTGAGCGAGCTGTCGAACGGTTTGACTCTCGAGAGATCCTGCTCGAGGCTCGCCGCGCGCGCCGTCAGGTATTCGTGGCGTTGGCGGGCGGATTTGTACTCGAAGTTCTCGCTCAGGTCGCCGAGCGCGCGAGCCTCCTCGATGGCACGACGATTGGCTGGGATCTCTTTTTCCAGCAACTTCTTGAGAGTCGCCCGTCGCGTCGTGATCGAGTCGGGCAGGGCGTAGAGAGGGGTCTCAATCGGAGGTCCGAGGGAGGAGAACCGCAGATGCAGGGCGTTGATCAGCGGTGAGCGCAGGTATTCCTCGAAGGGTGCGCGTTCGACGGCGGCTTCGGCTTTGGCCGCCTGCTGCTCGTCGAGACTCGACAGCAGGTGGAGAATCGGTCCGCCGGAGCCCAGCAGTTGGGCAATCCTCGTCCGATAAGGAGAGAGCTCTTTGTGGTGTGGCGAGTCCAGGATCTGTTGCAGCCAGCGCAGCGGATTCTGATTGCCACCGAGCCACTCCGCGTCCGCATTCTCGGCCAACCAGACAAACGCCGCCGGATGCTTGCGCGGATGGGCGAGAACCAGATCGACAAAGGATTGGAGCTCGTTGCCGCCTTCCTCGACCAACTGTCGGGAGAGGGCATCGAGGAGCCGGGGATCCTCCTCCTTTGCCATCAGCTCGCTCAGTACCTTGGGCCACTCGGGACGGGCCTCCCGGATCAGTCGGTAGGTCTTCTCGCGCAGAGCACGGTCGGGGAGACTTGTCAGCAGGCTGACGGGTGTAGCGGACGAGGCGATCATCGACGCTGGTGACCAGTCGACGGCTGACAGATCGACGCCGGCCTTCTCCAGCGTGTACCAGATCGTAATTGCAAGACCGGGCTGGGTCTCTACCCCCTCCTGGGCGATCTCGAGCAGCGTCTCGGCCATCTCCCGCTGCAACTCCGCCGATCGCCCGGCGTTCTTGCGAAAGATATCTAGCTTCGCCCGCTGCTCGGCCACGCCAAAGGCCTGACGAATCTCGGCCTCGGCGGACTCACTGCTTTGGGCCCAGGTATAGGCCTGCCGGGGTCCCTGCCCCACGGTCAGTACCTGTGGATCGCGACGGGCGGCAGACCACCAACTGCTCCATTCGGATTCCTCGACGATACCGTTGAGAGCGCGTCGAATCTCCGCCCCGGTCCGCGGCCGGTCGTAGCTCTCGAGGACGATGGCGAGCAACTCTCCCGGGCTGCGCTGCTTGATCTCGAGCAACACCTCCGGCTCCTCCAACTTGCGTCTCAGAATGTGTCCGGGGGAGATAGGATGAAGGAGCTTTGGCGCGGCGCGAAAACCGACCCTCAGCCCGGGATGGTGTTCGAAGTCGATCTTGAAGTTTTCCAATTCGAGGTTTACCTCGAGGACTCGGCCCGCTCCTTTGCCCTCCATCCACACCACTTCACCCTGCTCGAACTGGAGGAGACCGCGGAGTCGTTCGACCTTCTGCCAGCTCTTGGGCGTGTCTTCGATGGCCCTGTGGAGTCCGAGTTTCTCCGCCAAGCCCTCGAAGCTGGGTGAGTCGGGATAGAGACATCGTAGGGTGTCCAGTATCTGTGAATGGAGCTCTTGAGGCTCGAAGCGGAGATCTCCCGCCCGTTTCAGCAGGTCGAGGCGCTGCTCCAAGAGGCTGTTCTTCTCCAGGTGATCGTCGACCAGATCGAGGAGCAGTCGGACCCGGTCGGGCTCGCCGGCGGCGGCCAGGGGACGAGCCACGCCCGCAAAGTAGTCCAGGTCCTCGGGGTCGGCCTCCATATGTTCGAGCCAGTCGTCCTCGACGGCGTCGAACTGACCCGCTTCAATGAGCTTTCTGACGTTTCTGGGTATGGCCATCGTCGGGGCCTGATTCTACATGCTGGCCCGGTGGTGGAGATCTTCATTCTCATGAGTGCTCGATGGGGTTACAGTACCCGGGACCATGAGCGAAGAGGATTCCGGCAGTCTCCTGGTAAAGCTCCGCGAAGCCGAGTCCGGCGAGTTGGAGCGTCTCCTCCAGGAGCACCTGGAGGAGTTGGACGTGCCTGCTGTCCGGCAGCTGCTCCGCAATCCATTCATGACCACCAAGGTGGCGGAGATGCTGATCGGCGACTCAAGGCTTCTGGGGAACTACGAGATCCGGCGCGATCTGGCCGCTCACCCCAAGACACCAAAGGTCAATGCCCTGAGAATGGTTTCGACCCTCTACTGGAGAGATCTGGTCAAGTTGGCCAGGGAGATACGAACCCCGCCGGCCATCCGCCGGGCGGCCGAGCTGCAATTGGTCAGCCGCCTACCCGGGCTGGGCGCGGGAGAAAAGAGGTCGATAGCCCGTCAAGGGGGGCCGGGTGTGATCGCCCAGTTGCGCCGGGATCCCGACCCGATGGTCATCGAGGCCCTGCTGGAGAACCCGCGTCTTACCGAGGGTTCTTTGCTGCCGCTGGTCAGCAGCGAGACCACAAAGCCGGAGGTCCTCACGGTTGTTGCTCGCGACAAACGTTGGGGCATTCGCTATCCGGTGCGCCAGGCATTGTGCAAGAATCCGCGAACTCCGGCGGTAACCACGCTGCCACTGCTCCCCATGCTGAAAAAGATTGATCTTGCAGCGGTGGCCAGGGATCGGCGAATACCCGCCCCGGTGCGCAAACGCGCCGAGTTGCTCCTGGGGAGGAATCGGTAGCGCCGGGGAATTGACGCGGAGTAGGGTCCTTACTAAAGTAACATGGGGTTCAAATGACAAGTCCAAGCCTGCTTCATTCACCACCGCGCGGCATATTGCCTGGGGGCCGGTGAACAATGGAGGCCGGTCGACAGAACTCTCGTCAGCCCCCCTGGGAAGCCGGGGCCGACGCCGATGTCGGCACCTTTGGCACCTGGTTGCGGCAGCAGCGGGAGCTGCGCGAGGTGAGCCTGCGCGAGGTGGCCGATGTCACCAAGATCAGCATTAGGTATCTGGAGGCATTGGAGCAGGATCGGTTCGATGTCCTGCCGGCCCCGGTCTTTGCCAAGGGCTTCCTACGGCAGTATGCAACCTATGTCGGGCTCAAACCCGACGATGTCGTCAACTCCTATCTCAATGCTCTCCAGGAGCAGGAGCCACAAGAAGAAGAGCCCCTTCGCAGGGAAGCCCGCAAGACCTCCTGGGAGTGGGCCTCCGGGCTGCTCCTGGCGCTGCTCGTGGTTGCCCTGTTGGCCCTCGTCGCCTTTCTCGCTTTCTATGCGGAGCGCCGGCGAGGCGGGGTCGATGAGACACCTCCGCCGATCGCGGCGCCGCCTGTCGAGGCGGCACCACAACCGTTGGCTGCTGCGGCCACTGCCGATGCGATGCGGGATGTCCCGCTACTGGTGACAATGGACTTCACCGAGGATTGTTGGGTGGAGGCCGTGGTCGACGACGGGCGTCGCCTCAGCGAGCTCCACGTGCAGGGGGAGTCTCTGAGGATCGAGGCCGAGCAGGTCGTGCGGTTGACTCTCGACCGTCCCGATGCCGTGCGGATCGAGGTCAACGGTGAAAACTTCAGCATGCCCGAAGCGTCGGGTGAGGTGGTCAGTCAGGTGGAGATAGCGGTGGACGGCTACCAGCCTCCCGAACAGGATGAGGAGTGAGCACCAAAGACCAGAGTGAGTCGCTTGTCGAGGAGGTCCTTTCCGGTCGCAATCGAGAGCTCCAGGTCCTGGCCGCCAAGGGACTGGCACCCCTGCCTCCCGAAACCCTGATATCACTGCAGATAAGACTCGCCCTGTCCGGGGACATGGAGCTGGTCACGTTGGCGAACGCCGCCCTCGGCGAGCTCGACCCGACGCTGGTGGCCCAGGTCATGGAGGACCACGGCGCCGATCAGGATCTCACTTATTTCGCCGAGACCTCCGACCATCCTCTGGTCCTGGAGACCATCATCCGCCACCGGCGATCGACACCGAAGACCCTCAAGGTCATCGCCAAGAGAGCCTCCCCCGATCTCCAGGAGATCCTGCTGCTGAGGCAGGACATGATCATCGACGATCCCGGGGTCCTGGAGGCATTGGAGGAGAATCCGGAGCTCAGTACCTACTCGAGCCGGAGGATAGGGGAGTACCGCCAGCACCTGCTCTTCCGCAAGAAGATTATCGAAGAGCTGCCGATCGAAGAGCACCCGGATTTCGAAGAGGTTACCCACGAAGAGGTCATAGCCGCCATCGACAAAGTCCGCGCTGAGATCGAGCCGGCCGGTGACGAGGAAGACCTCACCGGTCTCACCGAGGTCCAGATCAGGGCGTTGCCGGTCAAGATTCGCATGCAGCTGGCACGGCATGCTGGCCGGACGATGAGAAACATCCTGGTGCGGGACAAGAATCCCCTGGTAGCGCGGACGGTGATGCTCGAGAGTATGCTGACCGACAGCGAGTTGGAGCTGATCGCCGGCAGCCGTTCGGTGGTCGACGACGTCTTTCAGATCATCAGCCGGAACGAAAGGTGGTTGCAGAAGTATCCGGTCATCGCCGCTATGGCCAAAAACCCCCGTGTCAACATCGGTGTAGCCGTGCGTCTGGTGCCTCGGCTCTCGGTGCGGGACCTGCGAGCCCTGCGCAGGGATTACAATGTCTCCCAACAGGTGCGCCGGACAGCCGATCGTTTGTATAAAATCAAGCGCGTCTGACCGGAAAGACCATGAGCGACGACTACTACACCATTCTGGGATTGCCCCAGAACGCCACCTCCAAGCAGATCCGGGAGCGCTTTCTGGAGCTGGCGAGGGAGCGCCATCCCGACCGCTATCAAGGCGAAGGCAAGGAGCAGATCGAAGCTGATTTCCAGGCCATCACCCAGGCTTTCAATGCTCTGAGCAACCCGGAAAGTCGGCGAGAGTACGATCTCACCCTCGTTCGACCCCAGGGGGGCGAAGCGGGTGATCAGTCCCAGGCTGCCCAGATCGCCCAGGCGTACGTCAAGAGGGGAGTCAAGGCGTACAAGAACAAGAACTACCTCGAGGCGGCCGAGAACTTCGATCGAGCGACACAGGAGAACCCCTCGGATGCCCAGGCCTGGTACTACCTGGGTCTGGCGGCCAGCCGTCGACGGGCATGGATGTCTCGGGCGGCCGAGGCGAGCGCCAGGGCGTGCGAGCTGGCGCCGATGGAGGTCGGCTACCTCAAGCTGGCGGGGAAGCTCTTTGCGCAGATCGGACAGCCCACCAAGTCCGAGCGCTACTATTCGGAAGCCCTTACCTGGGGTGGAGAGGATCCCGAGATCCAAGCCGCGATCGACGATCTCAAGAAGACCAAGAAACCCAAGACGGGCTTTTTTGGAAGGGGCGAGTGACCGTATCGGTGAAAGCCTGTGGTCTCTCGGACGTGGGACAGTCTCGATCTCACAACGAAGACTGCTTTGCCATCGACGCCGAGCATGGGCTGTTTCTGGTGGCCGATGGCATGGGTGGCCATGGACATGGCGAGGTGGCATCACAGCTGGCCATCGAGGCCATTCGGAGCGCCATGCTCGAGAACGAAGGACGGCCCGGTGGGGCGAATGCCTCCGCCGAGGGGATCCAACCCCATGCGGCCCGCCTTGCCGCCGCCTTCCGGGCGGCTCACAACACGGTGGTCCATGCCATGCGCGAGGACAGCACTCTCCTCGGCATGGGAACCACTGCCGTCGGCTGCGCGATCCACAATGACATCGCCGCCTTCGCACATGTGGGAGACAGCCGGGCCTACCGGTTGCGTGATGACGAGCTGGAGCTCGTCACCGAGGACCACACCTGGGTCAACGAACAGGTGATGGCGGGGTATCTCTCCGCAGATCAGGCCAGATCACATCCGCTCAAAAGCGTCGTGACACGCGCCATCGGCGGCGACCGGGAGATCGCGGTCGACGTGCGCGAGATCGAGATCCGTAACGGCGACCTCTACCTTCTCTGTTCCGATGGTCTGAACACGATGCTCAGTGACCAGGACATCCACGACCATCTGGCGGCCGACGGATCGCTGGAAGAGTTGTGCCACAAGCTGGTAGACGCCGCCAACGAGCGCGGTGGTCTGGACAACATCACCGTACTGGTCTTGGCGATCGGCTCTTAGAGACCTAACCTCCGTAGCGGTATCCCTGACGCGCCCGCACGACAAAACTCGGGTTGCGGGTCTTGACCGTGACGCGGCTGTAACCGCTCTCGCCCGCGGGGCGCTCCGAGCTGTAGCTTAGTAGGTAATAGCCGCTGTTGTCGTCGACCACTTGGCGTAATGGTGTAGTGAAGTTGGCGAAATTGAAGTAGTAGGTGCCACCGGTATCAGCCGAGAGTAGGCTCAGAGCGTTTCCAAGGTCCCTCACCTCGGCGGACTCCTGCGCCAGATTCCTGATCCAGGAGATCGAGTAGACGGCGACATTGTTGTCGTTCATCGCCTCGACCATGGGCGGGAAGTATCGTTGATCGGGATAGTAGGTGCCCACGTCGTTGAGCCGCCCGAACCCTATACTGAAGAGCATCAGGTTCTTCCGACCGGTGATGTAGCCGGCTGCCTCAGCGGTGAGTTTGAGGCCGCTGTAAATCTGCCGTCTGCTCTGCTTGTTGAGCTGTTTGCCCTGGGGGAGGTTCTTTCTCAGCGAGGGTCCGCGGACGGTGCCGAGCTCCTGGCGGGATGGCCAGTTGGCGCCCGGATCCTTGCTCTTGGCAACGCTGGTAAGGGCATCGTTGAGGGCCTGTTTGTTGGTCGTGAAGTCCTGATGCACCTTGAGTTTGGCGTCGTAGCTCAGCACCGCTACCCAGTCGCTGGGCAGCAGCTCGAAGTCGACCCACTGACGCACCCAGCGGATGGCTTCCAATTCTTCGTTTGTCAGACTCGGGTCCTCGAAGCGCTGATCGTGGAAGAAGAGAATGAAGTAGCGATCGACAGGTACCTCCTCGGGGGCAACCCCAAGCCGCTCGGCGGCGGAGGCCGAGTCCAAAAAGCGCCGGTTGCTGTAAAACGTGGCCGAAGTAAGGTCAACGTTCTGGCCCTGGTCTTCGACGATGAAGTCCTCGGGCTGTAGTCCCAAGATGGCGTTGCCGGAGCCGTCGGTGACCAACACATCGAGGAGTACCTCGGTGACCTCCAACTCGCCGCGAAACTCGGCCTGGGGCTCTTCCTGGGCGGCCAACGGCAGGGCCAGGAGGGTGGCGAGTGTCAGGATAGAGACGATGGAAAGGGACTGGGTTCGCATGTCATGGACTCCTTCTACTTCCGGTAGCTGGTACGGGATGTGGATCTCGATCAAGCCACTCTAGCAAAAGCCGGACCACCGGCTGTTTGTCGGTCATACGCTCGGGGTTTGCTGGGAGATGGCTGGCAGGCGGAGCAACTGCATTTCACAGGCCTGCAATGCCCAGGGGACGACTCCGACCGCGATTCTGGACGGTCTCCAGCGGTCATCCAAAATATTCGTAGAAGCCACCCCCTTTGGCGGCGGCGGTAACTGCGGTCGAGGGCTCGAATCGCTCTCCCACCTCTTTGGCCAGCTCCGTCATGATCTCCACCAGCCCGCCCAGCCCCTGCTGGTCGGCCCAGCGACACAGACCGCCCCGAAAGGGAGGGAAACCAACACCCATGATCATGGCGAGGTCCAGCTTGCCGGCGCTGCCGACGACCTCTTCTTCGAGACAGCGGCCGGCTTCATTGACCATCGGCAGCACCATCCGCTCGACGACCTTCGACGGCTCCAACGCCACGGCGTCCGGTGTCAGACCCAGACGGCCGTAGACTTCGGAGTCCGGCTCGGTTCTCTTGCCCTTCTGATAGAGATAGAAACCCGCCCCCGTCTTGGCCCCGAGCCGGTCGGTCCCCGGCAATCGGTCCAGCCAGCCGGGGTGGGGCAGCCGATCCCCAAAGGCCTCCCCCAGAATGTGCGAGACCTTGGCGGCGACGTCGAGCCCCACCTCGTCGGCCAGCGCCATCGGGCCCATCGGCATTCCCCAGTCGGTCATGGCCTGGTCGATCTCCTCGATCCGGTGCCCTTCATCCAGCAGCCACATGGCCTCGGTCATATAGAAGGTGAGCAACCGGTTGACCAGAAACCCCGGTCCATCCTTGACCACAACGGTCGTCTTGCCGAGCCGGCGGGAGAAGTCGGCCACCGCGCCGACGACTTCGGGTGCGGTATCCGGACCGGCGATGACCTCCACCAGCGGCATCTTGTGGACCGGGTTGAAGAAATGCATCCCCACAACCCGCTCCCGATGTGGGGTCTCCCGGCCGATCAGATCGATGGAGAGCGAGGAGGTGTTGCTGGCGAGGATGGTCTCCGCGGAGGTGTTCGCGGCCACCTCGGAAAAGACCTTTTGCTTGATCGCCAGATCCTCGACGATGGCCTCGATGACCAGCTTGGCGCGCTCGAAACCCCGATAGGAGAGGGTGGGCAGCAACAGACTCATCTTCTGCTTGGCTTCGACCCGGCTCAACCGTCGGCGCTTGACCAGCTTGCGGAAGAGGCCGGCGGCGTGAGCCATGCCGCTGGCCAGGGGCTCTGGGGCGAGATCCTTGAGCCGCACCGGGGCGTCGGTCCGTAGGGCGATGAGCTGGGCGATGCCGCCGCCCATGACACCGGCCCCGAGAACGGCGACACTGGAGATCGGGCCGGTCTTGCCGGGCGGAGTGTCGCCGTTGCGCTTGGAGGCTTCGACCAGCCGGAAGAGATGGACCAGGTTCTTGCACACCGGCGAGATGGCCAGCTCACCGGTCGCTCGTGCCTCGGCCTCCAGTCCCGCTTCCAGGCCACGCTCGACCCCGACCTTGACCACCTCGATGGCGCGGATGGGGGCGGGGTAGTGCGATCCGGTCCGCTCGAGCACCTTTTTGCGTGCCTGGTCGAAGAGGATCATGCGGCCGACCGGATTCTTCTCGAGCAGCATCTCCTTGAGGTCGACAGCTCGGGAGCGGGGCTTGCCCCCCTCCAACACCAGCTCGGCGAACTTTCGCACTTGGGTGAGGAACGCGGCGTCGGGTAGGAGCCGGTCGGCAAGGCCGAGGCGGTATGCCTTCTTGCCGGGTACCGCCTTGCCGGCCAGGATGATGTCGAGCGCCGCCGCGATGCCGATGCGGCGGGGCAGCCGGGCGCAGCCACCCCAGGCGGGGACGATGCCGATGCGGGTCTCCGGCAACCCGATGCGCAGATCCTGACGATCACTGACGAGGATGTAGTCCGAGGCCAGCGACAGCTCGGTGCCACCGCCGAGACAGGTGCCCTGGATGGCGGCGATGGTGGGGAAGGGAAGCGCGCTCCAGGCGCTGAAGAGCTTTTGACCCAGCCGCGCACCCGCTTCTGCCTCGGCCGGATCGGTGACCCCGGCGATCTCGTCGAGGTCGGCGCCGGCGACAAAGTTCCCTTTCTTGCCCGAAAGCAGGACGAGACATTTGATCTCCTGCTGGCTGGCCCGCCGGATGACGTCGTCGAGCTCCGCCAGGGCGGTGCGGGTGAAGACATTCACCTTCTTGTCGGGTAGATCGAAGGTGAGGGTCGCTAGGCCGTCCGGCTGGACGGCAAGATGGAAGGCGGTGGTCAAGAAACGATCCCCTTCGAATCAGCTTGGCGGTGCCTGATGGTGCCGGCTACTGAAGGGTCTTGGCCTCTTCGGATCGCTGGTAAAGAGACTCGATGACGCTTGCGTACTTGCTTCCGATCACGCGGCGCTTGATCTTCTGGGTCGGTGTCAGCTCGCCGGTCTCGATGGTGAAGTCGTTGGGCAGGAGCTCCCAGACGCGGATCTGCTCGTATCGCGCCAGCTCTTTGTTGACGTTGTCGATCTCTTTCTGGAACAGCTCCATCGCCGCGGCCGTCTTGAGGAAGGCGGCGATCTCGTCGACGTCGTGCCCCTCTCTCTCCGCCCAACTCTCCAGCGCCTCGAAGTCCGGGACCACGAGCGCCGCCAGGATCTTGCGCCGGTCGCCGATGACCACAGCCTGACCGATGAACTGGCTCGACTTGAGTGCATTCTCGATCGGTGCCGGCGCCACGTTCTTGCCGTAGGCGTTGACGATGATCTCCTTTTTGCGATCGGTGATCTTGAGGAATCCGCCGTCGTCGATCTCGCCGATGTCGCCGGTGTGAAACCAGCCCTCTTGATCAACGGCCTCGGCGGTCGCCTCCGGCATGTTGTAGTAGCCCTTCATGATGTTGGGTCCCTTGGCCAGAATCTCACCGTCATCGGCGATCTTGAGCTCCACCCCGGGTATCGCGGGACCGACGGTTCCGAGCTTTACGGCATCGGGGCTGTTGACACATAGTACGGGCGAAGTCTCCGACAGGCCGTATCCCTCGTAGATCTCGATCCCCATACCCCAGAAGAACTCGGCCAGATCGCGGGCCAGCGGGGCGCCACCGGACATGGCGAAGACGCTCTTTGATCTTGCCAAAGACCAGCTTGTCGGCGAGCCCGAGTTGGACCCCGAGCAGACCCGAAGGCGTGCGACGCTGGAGCCGATAGGGTAGGGCCTTCCTGGCGACGTCGACCGCCCAGCCAAAAATCTTCTGTTTGAGCGGTGGGCTGCCCGCTACGTTCTCACGCACCTTTGCCAGCACCTTTTCATAGACGCGTGGTACCGACACAAAGACGTGGGGGTTGACCTCCTGGAAATTCTTGGCAACGGCCTGGATCGATTCCGCATAGGCGATGGTCGCCCCACGGTAGAAATAGATGTAGTCGACCATGCGCTCGAAGGAGTGGGACAGCGGCAGAAACGAGAGCGCGGTCCATTCACTGTGGATGTCCAGCACTTTGAGCGCATTGACCACGTTGGAGGCGATGTTGCCATGGGTCAGCATCACTCCCTTTGGGTTGCCCGTGGTGCCACTGGTGTAGATAAACGTCGCCAGATCTTCGACGGAGCTCTTGCGAGCGCTCTCCTCGAACTCTCCTGCGTCCATGGGCGCGGTCTCTTCGAGGAGCTTGGCGAAGGAGTCGATCTCGGATGACGGCGGCTCGCCGTCGATGAGAATGAGCTTGCGCACATTCGGCATCGCAGCCTTCTCGCCCAGCAGTCCCTCCAGCCGCTTGGTGCCCTGGACAAAGACCACCTCGGCACCGCAATCGTTAATGACATAGGAGGCCTGATCGGGCGTGAGGGTGGGGTAGACCGGTACCAGCACCGCACCAAGCCCCAAGGTGGCGAAATCGACGCTCGGCCAGTGGGGGCCGTTCTCGGCCATCAGACCGACCCGGTCGCCCCGCTCGACACCCAGAGCGATGAGCGCCGCAGCCAGCCGCAGCACCCGGTCGTGCAACTCGGCCGTCGAGACGGGCCGAAACCGGCCATCGACCTTGTGTAGTAGACAGTCCGGTTTCTGGTGACCGACGGCCACCAGGAAGAGCTCCGACAGCGTCTTGATCGACATAGCACTCCCCCTTCTCGACGGTATGAAAGACCTGCAGATGGCAAAATTCTACATCAAAGGCGGCGGTCGGGAGCCAGTCGCGGCCCTGGCCGACGGATGTTCTTGACCGGGGTTCTGGCCGGCGTTATCCTTCCGCAGCCTCCGCGGTGAGAACCCGGGGGTGTGCCCGGTACAAGGGCGCTTGAATTGGCCATCGCTCGGGGCGTAGCTCAGCCGGGTAGAGCGCACGGTTCGGGACCGTGAGGCCGGAGGTTCAAATCCTCTCGCCCCGACCATTCCCTACCACCCTCCCTGTCAACTGATCGCAGAGTTCGCGAGCGGTCGCGGATTGCCCGTCGACCGTTTGCGCTGCCCACGGTGCTCGCTTACCATTGGGTCGCCAAATCCACGAAAGGTAGGTCGCATGGACATACCGACAAGGAAGAGCGAAAAGCCCTACGTGCCGGCCGAGACCTCGCTGCCGGAGCTCACCTGGAGAGCCGTCATTCTGGGTCTGGTGATGGCCGTAGTCCTCGGCTTTGCCAACGCCTATCTGGGCCTCAAGGCGGGCATGACCATCTCCGCCACCTTCCCGGCGGCGGTGATCGCCATCGCCGCCTTTCGGTTGCCCTTTATGCGCGGCAACGTGCTCGAGCAGAACATCGCCCGCACCACGGCCAGTGTCGGTGAGGCGTTGGTGGCCGGTGCCATCTTCACCATTCCCGCCTTTGTCATGGTCGAGGTCGGGGGTGAGCGTCTGTGGACGACCTTCAATTACTGGGAGACCTCCCTGCTCCTGCTTATCGGTGGAGTGATGGGGATCCTGTTTGTCATCCTCCTGCGAAGAACCCTGGTCGAAGACGCCGACCTGCCCTTCCCCGAGTCCTATGCCTGTTACGAGATCGTCAAGGTGGGGCAGAAGGGGGAGAGTGGTGCCAAATATGTCTTTGGCGCCCTGGGTCTGGGCATGCTGATCGAGATCTTCAAGAACAGCGACGGCATCAGGATGCTGCGCGAGTCGACCGAGCTCTTCATCCATTTCCCAAAATCTGTGGTGAATCACTTCTACCCGTCGCGGGAGGCGATGGGATCGATCACCCACACGGGGGGTATTGCTCTCGCCTCGCCGGCGGCCAGCCCGGCGCTGATGGGGGTGGGCTACATCATCGGATTCCGGCTGGCGGCGATCAACTTCGCCGGTGGGGCCTTGGCCTGGTTTGTGCTCATACCGCTGATCCTTTTCTTGAATCCCCAACTGGCCGATCAGTTGACGGTCAACGGTACGCCCACCTGGGAAGACCTCAGCTTTACTGTTTGGTACAACAATGTCCGGCCGATCGCGGTGGGCGCCATGCTTGTGGGGGCGCTCTACACCCTCTGGGGTCTGCGCGAATCGCTGGGGCGTGCGTTCAAGGGAGCGCTCGGTTCGCGTGAGAAAGGGGCGAAGTCGGAGGCTCCGCAGCCTTCGAGGTTGGAGCAGGATCTCAACCTCCGTAACGTCATGGTGGCGGCCTTCCTACTCGTCATTCCCGTCACTCTCGTCTACTACCACTTCACCGGCAACCTGGGGGGTGCGCTGCTGGCGGCGGTGGTGATGACCATCACCGGGTTTCTGTTCTCGGCGGTTGGAGGATGGCTGGTCGGTCTGGTCGGCGGCTCGAATCAGCCGATCTCGGGGCTGACGCTCTCCACTCTCATCGTGGCCGCTCTGCTGATGGTCTCGATCGGTGTCACGGGTCTGGCCGGTATCGGTGCCGTCCTCGGTGTGGCGGCGGTCGTCTGCTGTGCCTCCTCGATGGCGGGGGACATGATCCAGGATCTCAAGGTGGGACAGCTGGTGGGCGGTACCCCGAGAAAGATGGAGATCGCGGAGATCATCAGCACCATTCTTGTCTCGTTTGTGCTCGTTTTTCCCATCATGATCCTGCACGAGAAGAGCGTGGCCAAGGGGGGGATCGGTATCGGCGATACCGATCTGCCCGCGCCCCAGGCCGGGCTTATGGCCCAGCTGGCCACCGGCATCGTCGGCGGCGAGATGCCCTGGGGGCTGATCATCATCGGCATCGGTCTGGCCATTGCCCTGATTCTGATCAAAGCGCCGGCACCGATGCTCATTGCCGTGGGCATGTATCTGCCGCTCGAGACAACGTTTGCGATCTTTGTCGGTGGGGTGATCAAGGCCGCTGCCGACTGGGTGTCGAATCACAAGCTGGATGCCGAAGGCAAGACGGTATTCGACAACGTGGGGATCCTGCTGGCCAGCGGCTTTGTCGCCGGCGAGGCGCTGACCGGGGTGATTCTGGCCGGCTTTGTTCTCCTCAGCATGAACGTCCTAGATGTCTCCTCCATGACCGAATGGATATTCGGCATGGAGTCGTTTGCGTTTGTGGAGGGGCCTGTCGGCGGGTGGCTGGCGCTGGTGGTCTTTGCGGTGGTCGCCATCGCCCTCATCCGTATTCCCTATCGGGCCGCGGTCCGTCGGCAGGGATAGCAGCCCGGATCGGCTTGCGGCCCATCGGTCCATGACCTATCCTTGGCCGATCGGTTTTATCTGCTTCGAGAGGAGGTCGGCGTGATCTACGTCTGGGCGATCGGCATCTATCTGCTCTTTCTCATCTTTGTCAGTGCCTCGCGCGGTCGCAAGGTCAAGACCCAGGACGATTTCATGGTGGCGGGCCGTGGTGTCACCGCCACCTTTCTGGTGGCGACTCTCGTCTGCACCTGGATCGGGTCGGGGAGTCTGTTTGCCGGTGCGGGACGGGCCTTCCGGCACGGATTCTCCGCTCTGTGGATGAGTGCCGGCGCCTGGGTGGGTCTGGCGATCGTCTATTACCTGGCGCCGCGGGTGCGCCGTATCGCCCAATACACGGTCCCCGATATTCTGGAGACCCGGTACAACGCCGCCTCCCGTCTGCTCGGTACCGTCGCCATCATCATCGCCTACCTGACCATTGCCAGCTATCAGTTCATCGGTGGTGGGCGTCTGCTCCAGATCCTGACCGGGCTCGATCCGGTCTACGGGCAGGCCATCGTCTGTGGTCTAGTGGTGCTCTACACGATCATGGCGGGGATGAGCTCGATCGTGGCACTCGACATCTTCAACGGCATCCTGATCACTGCCGGGGTCATTATCGCCGCGCCGCTCGCCCTGAAAGGGGCCGGGGGTTGGGGCCAGCTCACCACCACGCTACCCGAGACCCACTTCACCATCTTTGGCAGTCTCGGTGTGGTGCCGGCGGTCGGTCTCTTTTTGCCCACGTTCTTGCTGCTCCTGGGTGAGAGCAGCATCTATCAGAAGTTCATGTCGGCCAAGGATGCCCTGACGGCGCGACGGGCGGTCATCGGCATGATCATCGGGGTGGTGATCGTGGAGACGGTTCTGGATGCCACTGCCATCTTTGGCGCCGGCCAGTTCTGGGGTGATGCCGCCTACCGGACCGTCGAGGGAGGACTGGACAGGGCGACCACCGAGACCGTGCTGCTCGACCTGGCGGCAAACCGGTTGCCGGTGATAGCGGGCATTCTTCTGCTCATTGGCGCCGCGGCGATCATCTTCTCCACCGCCAACACCTTTCTCATGATTCCGTCGACAAACCTGACACGGGATGTCTACCAGCGCTTCATCAATCCCAACGCCAGCCAGAAGACCATCATCTGGTTCCAGCGCTCGATGATCGTCCTGCTCGCTTTGGTGGCTTTCGTGGTGACCTCCCGCTTCGAGAACATCCTGGATATGGCTCTCTATGCCTACACCATGGTCGGGGCGGCGGTGACACCGGCGCTGTTGGCGGCTTTTCTCTGGAAGCGGGTGACCCCCATGGGTGGCATGATCTCCATCGCCTCGGGTATCGTCTCCACCATGGTCTTTGCCGGTTTGGCCCAGGCCGGAGTCGGGCACTTGAACCTCGGTCTCTTCGAGCTGCCTCTGGAATACGACTACATCATCTATCCCGCTGGGTTCGCCTCCTTTCTGTCGCTCATTGTCGTCAGTCTGTTGACTCCGCCTTCGCCGGAGGAGAAATGGCGTCCATTCTGGGGAAGTGGGGAAGAGACGAGCGGTTAGCAGCCCAACAGACTTGTCCGCGTGGGGCTGATACCCTTGGTGGGTAGCACCGAGCTACCGAGGAGAGGCAGGTAGTCATGCAAGTTCGACCGGCAGCCGTAGCCGGGACCTTCTATCCCTCGCACACCGGCAAGCTGCGGCCCATGATCAAGGGCTACGTCAAGGCCGCGGAGGTCAAACAGGGTGAGGGTAACTCGCCCAAGGCGGTGATCGCCCCGCATGCGGGCTACATCTATTCGGGACCGACCGCAGCCTTCTCTTTCGCCCGTCTCGCTAGCGAAGCGTCGCTGATTCGACGGATCGTGCTCCTAGGGCCGCCGCACCGGGTGCCGGTCAAAGGGTTGGCGCTTCCCGGTGTCGAGGGCTTCGAGACCCCGCTGGGTGTGGTGCCGGTGGACGAGGGTCTTGTCTCCCGCATTTCCATCCAGTCGCAGGTTTCGGTGAGCGCCACCGCGCACGCACCCGAGCACAGTCTCGAGGTCGAGCTGCCGTTTCTTCAGGTGCTCCTCGGTGAATTCAGCATTCTCCCGCTCCTGGTTGGAGACACCACACCCAACGAGGTGGCGGAGGTACTGGACAGGGTCTGGGGAGGAGTCGAGACACGGATCGTCATCAGTACCGATCTGTCGCACTATCACGGCTACTCTTTTGCACGCCATATCGATCAACAGACCGCCGATCAGATTGTCGACCTGCAAGCAGCCATCTCACCGCGGCAGGCCTGTGGTGCGGCGGCCGTCAACGGCTTCCTGGTGGCCGCACGTCGTCGCGGCTTGAGCTCCGAGCTCCTGGACCTGCGCAACTCGGGGGACACAGCAGGCGACAAGTCTCAAGTGGTCGGCTATGGAGCCTTTGCCTTTCACGAGTGGGAGTGACGGAGATCGAAGACCATCCGGAGGGGAGGGGGACAACACTCCTGGCGCTCGCCCGGTCGAGTCTCGAGGAGGCGCTCGCGGGCGAGAGCTCCAGCCCGCCGGAGGCCGACTGGCTCGAGCAGCCGGGGGCCTGCTTTGTAACCCTCAAACAGGAGGGTCGACTGCGCGGCTGTATCGGCTCGATCCATGTCCACCGTACCCTGGCTGAGGATGTCCGCGAGAACGCTCGCGCGGCCGCTCTAAGAGATCCAAGGTTTTCACCTTTGAGCGCCGATGAGCTCGGCCGCACCTCGATCGAGGTGTCCCTGCTCTCGCCGCTCGAGCCCATCGAATTCACGTCCGAAGAGGATCTTCTGGCACAGATCCGACCGGCGATCGACGGTCTGGTGTTGGAGTACCAGGAGTACCGGGGAACCTTTCTACCGGCGGTGTGGGAGAGCCTGCCTCGGCCTACCGAGTTCCTCCGCCAGCTCAAGCGCAAGGCCGGTCTCGAGACCGACTTCTGGTCGCCGGAGATGAAGATCTGGCGGTTTACTGTGGATCACTGGAGCGAGTAGGAGCGGCTCCCCGCTGTTGACAGCGGCTTGATCACTCGGCGCGCAGCGCTTCGATCGGATCGAGACCGGCCGCCCTCCTGGCGGGTGTCACTCCCGATGCCAGCCCCATGGCCAGGCTGACCACAACGGCGACCACCACATAAAAGACAGGGGTCTCGACGGGCAGACCGGGGATGGCCGTCCTGAGCAACGCACAAAGCCCCAGACCCACTCCCACCCCCAAAAGACCGCCCAGGGTGGACAGCGCGGCGGCTTCGGTCAGAAAGACGAGCTGCACCTGCTGTCGAGTAGCCCCTATCGAGCGCACCAGCCCGATCTCCTGGGTGCGCTCGCCGACGGCAATCCACATCATGGTGAGGATACCGATCGCCCCCACCAGCAAAGAGATGCCAGCAATCGCCCCCACCCCCATGGTGATGATGTTCATGATGTTGTCGAAGACCTCGAGCATGGCAGCCTGGCTGGTGATGGTGAAGTCCTCTTTGCCGTCGTGGCGCTCCGTCAGGGTGACACGGATCCGCTCGATCACCTCGTCCAGAACCTGAGAATTGTTGATAGTCAGGTCGATTTCCTGTAGCTCCTCGAGATTGAAGATCCGCATCGCCTCGGAGACGGGGATCCAGGCGGAATCATCCAAGTCGAATCCCAGGAACATCCCCTTGGGCTCCATCAGACCTACCACTCGATAACGGGCGCCGGCAATCTTCACGAACTCCCCGAGCGCGCTTTCGTTGCCAAAGAGCTCCCTTTTGAGCTTGGCGCCGAGCACGGCTTGGGCCGGGCCCCGCCGCGGATCTCCGGGTGGCCAGAAGGAGCCGACCTGTACATCCCATTTCCAGACCTCCGGGGCCTCGGCCGTGGCGCCGTAGACGATGACGCTCCTCCCCCGGCCCCCGGCCTCGACTCGGGCCATACCAAAGGTCACAGGCACGACCTCGTCGACGCCCGGGATCCGGATCAGGGCCTCGGAGTCGTCGATGGTGAGCTTGTGGGTCGTGCCGCCGAGAGCACCGGGCAATCCCATGGTTTCCGCCTTACCCGGATTGATGGCGACGAGGTTGGTGCCAAACTGGGTGAACTGCGAGATGAGATAGACACGGGTGCCTTCGCCGATAGAGGTCAGCAGGATGACAGAGGCGATACCGATGGCGATGCCGACCATCGACAGCACCGAGCGCAACCGGTGCCCGACGATGGCTCTCACGGCTAGGCGTATCAGCTCGAGCATGGTTCACTACCTCAACGACCGGCCAGGGCGGCGATGGGATCGAGTCGGGTTGCGCGGCGCGCCGGGAGCAGCCCGAAGGTGACACCGACACCGACCGAAATGACCAGTGCCGCCACCACGGCCCAGATCGGTGGACTGGCCGGCAACACCGGGTAGAGGCGCACCAGCAACCGCACCGCCAACCAGCCGAGCACCAGTCCGAGCAGGCCGCCGGCCGAAGAGATGAGAGCGGCTTCGGTCAGAAACGCAGCCAGGATCTGCCGCCGAGCAACACCCAGGGCCTTGAGCAGACCGATCTCCTGGGTTCGCTCGGAGACCGATACCAGCATTACATTCATGATGCCGATACCAGCCACCGAGAGCGAGATGGCCGCGATGGCGCCCACCGCAAGGGTCAGCGCCCCGAGAACCGCGTTGAAGGTCGACAGCACGGCATCTTGTGTGATGACGGTGATGTCCTCCTCGTCGTGTCGTTCGATAAGCAATTGCCTGACCTCGGTCTTGGCGATGTCCAGATCGGAGTAGGCGTGAGCTTGCACCAGGATGCGGAACAGTGAGGTTTGGTTGAAGAGCTGCATAGCCGTGGCCACCGGCACGATGGCGATGTCGTCGAAGTCCAGCCCCATCTTGGTTCCCTGTTTGGCCAACACACCGATTACCCTCATCCGCCAGCCGGCGACGCGGACGATCTTGCCCACCGGCTCGACGCTGCCAAACAGCTCTTTGGACGTTTTGGCGCCGAGAATCACCACCGGTGAGCCGCGATCAACGTCGTCGGCGGGGAGAAATTCGCCGCGCGCCATGTCGAGTTGACGAGCCTCCTGGTACTCCGGCGTGGTTCCCAGGACGGCGACCTGCCGCCGCCTTTCATGGAAAGCGACCTCATCGTTGGCCATAGAGATGGGCGCCACCCGGCGGGCCGCAGGTACGAGTCGAGCAATAGCCTGGGCATCATCGAGTGTCAGGTCGTTGGGAACGCCGCCGTAACCAAACGTGCCGGAGGTCTCGGTGTATCCGGGAAGCACGATCAACAGGTTGGTTCCGAGACTCGCAAACTGTTCGACGACATACAATCTTGCCCCCTCGCCGAGGGCTGTAAGCATGACCACCGCGGCCACACCTATAGTCACCCCCAGCAGTGAGAGACCGGTACGCAGCCGGTGGCCGGTGAGGCTCTTGGCCGCAAACTTGAAGACCTCCGACACCTTCATCGGCTCAATCCTCATCCTCCTCGGCCAGCATGGCGAGGATCTCGCCGATCTGGTCCCCACGCACCCGGCGCTCGATCCCACCGTCGACCAAGACCACGATGCGGTCGGCCCGATGTGCGACCTTGGGATCGTGGGTCACCACGATCAGGGTCAACCCGGCGTCGTTCATCTGATCCAGCAGATCGAGGACCGCTCTTCCCGATTGGCTGTCCAGATTGCCGGTGGGCTCGTCGGCCAGCAGAATCTGCGGCTGCATCACGGTGGCCCTGGCGAGGGCGACCCGCTGTCGCTCACCTCCCGACAGCTGATCGGGGTGGTGCCCGATGCGGGCCGCCAGACCGACCGCCTCGAGTGAGGTGGTGACTCGCTGGCGACGCTCGGCTCTGGGTATGCCGGCAAAGATCATGGGGAGCTCGACGTTCTCCGCCGCCGTCAATCGCGGTATCAGGTGGAAGAACTGGAAGACAAACCCGATTTCGTGGCGACGGACATTGGTGAGCTCCGCCTCTTCGAGGACACCGACGTCGCGTCCATTCAAATGGTAGGAGCCGCTAGTGGGTCGATCCAGGCAGCCGACGATATTGAGCAGAGTCGATTTGCCCGAGCCCGAAGGCCCCATGATGGCAACGTGCTCTCCCTCCGCAATCGTCTCGGTGACATCGACTAGGGCGTGGACCGGCTGATCCCCCACCTGAAAAGTACGGGTGATACCTTCGAGCTTGATCATCTATCGGTTGCCGTCAATCCTCGTCTTCCTCGACCCGGGCTTCGGCGCCTGCCTTTACCTCGACTCGGTCGAGGGAAGTGACCACCAGCTCTCCCGCATCCACTCCGCTCACGATCTCGGCGAAGTCCCAGTTCCGCAGCCCGATCTCGACCTGCCTCTCCTCGAGTAGATTTTCGGCGAGAACCAGGACCCGGTTGCCTTCCATCAGCGCCGGGGCGGGGACCCTCAGAACCTCGTCGCGGGTCTTTAGGATCACCTCCACGTCGGCCGAAGTGCCAGGCAACAGTGTGGCTGCAAACTCGGCATCGGTCAGCTCGACCTCGATCTCGACGGTGCGATTCTGCTGCTCGATGTCCAGGACGTATGGCGCGACGCGGGTCACCAGCGCTGCAAAAGTCTGGTCGCGGTGCGAATCGACAGTCACCCGGGCCTCCTGTCCCGCTCGAATCCGGGCGGAGTCCACCTCGTCCATGGGGGCGCTGATATAGATCGAGGAGCGGTCGATCACATCGATGACCGGTGGGATGGGTAGCCCAGGAGGCGAGGGGGTCGTGTACTCACCCACCTCGGTCGACACCTCGGCCAGAACACCGTCGAAGGGTGCCCGGATCTCCATCTTCTCGAGAGCGGTGCGTGCAACACCCACCGCCGCCTCGGCGCGAGACGAGTTGGCGATGGCGGCGTCGCAGGCCGCCTCGGCGGTCTTCTCGGCGCTCTCCAGCTCGTCCAGAAGATCGGTCGAGATGATGCCATCCTCGGCCAGACGGGTGGTGCGTGCGAGCTCACGGCTGGCGCGCTCGGCGGCGAGACACGCGCGTCGTTGTTCGGCCGCGGCGGTCTCCCGCTCCCGCTCGGCGAGCGTCAGCTGGGCCTGCTGCGAGCTGCTCTCGATGCGCAGCAGCACGTCTCCCTGGCGCACCTGCTCTCCCTCACGGAAGGGAAGGTCGATGACCTGACCTCCGAACTCCGGAGACAGCGTCGCCCTGCGTCGGGCCTTGACCGTTCCGGCGCGAGAGTTGGTCACCGTCTCCTCCACCGTGCCCACCTCGACGGGCACCACTTGCACCGGCACTGGATCGGGCTTGAAGACAGTGGCCTTCAAGATGAACCCCAGGACCACGATTGCGGCCAGAATCCCGATTCGTATCCACCATTTACGCATTTCGTTACTCTAGCAAAGGAACATATTGGCTAACCGATTCGGCTTCCTCGACGTTCAACGCGTCAACCGATCCCCGGAGGTGCAACAGGGGCCGTCGCTTCTTGTCTGACGACGGGTGTCCCGATACGATTGGCCCCTGTTGGATTACGTCCTGCGCACCCAAGAATTCCGACCCAGCCGCAGCTGACACCGGTCGGCTGCCGCAACGATACCGGAGTGGAGCTGGGGCTTGTGAGGGGGGTTTCGTGAGATGAAGAAAGTTCTGGTTACCGGGGCGCTCGGGCAGATCGGCTCCGAGTTGGTTCGGGCTCTGCGCGAGCGTTACGGTGTCGACAATGTGATCGCTTCGGATATCCGCATGATGCCGGCCGGCTCGGCGGGGCAGGATGGACCGTTCGAGTACGCCGACTGCACGCGGCAGCGGGAGATTCGAGAGGTGGTAAGGAAGTACGACGTGGGTACGATCTATCACCTGGCGGCGCTGCTGTCGGCCGTGGCGGAGGAGAAGCCGCATCTGGCCTGGGACGTCAACATGGGTGGGCTCTACCGGGTCCTCGAAGTGGCGCGGCAGAACGGTTGTGCGGTCTTCTTCCCCAGCTCGATCGGTGCGTTTGGGCCGGGCACACCAAAGGACCAGACACCACAGGACACGATCCAGCGCCCGACGACGATGTACGGGGTGACCAAGGTCTCGGGCGAACTGCTGTGTGATTACTACCATTTGCGTTTTGGTGTCGATACCCGCGGTGTTCGGTTTCCGGGACTGATCTCCTATGTCGCACCACCGGGTGGCGGGACGACGGACTACGCGGTGGAGATCTTCTACGAGGCTGTTCGCCATCAGAGTTACACCTGTTTTCTGGAGGCGGAAACGCGTCTGGACATGATGTACATGCCGGATGCCGTCAAGGCGATTATCGAGCTGATGGAAGCCGATCCCGACAAGCTCCACCATCGAAACTCGTTCAACATCACGGCCATGAACTTCACTCCGGAGGAGCTGACCCAGGCCATCCGCAAGCACGTTCCCGGGTTCACCATCGATTATCAGGTGGATCCCGTCCGCCAGGCCATCGCCGACTCCTGGCCCGACTCCATCGACGACAGCGCCGCGCGGGAGGAGTGGGGTTGGGCCCCGGAATACGATCTCGAAAGCATGACCGCCGACATGCTCGAAAAACTGACCGAGAAACTGGCAACCGCCGGTCCCAACATCTGAGTACGGAGAGACTTCGCCATGGCAATCGATCGCATCGAAAAGGTCCTTGCGCAAGAGCTCGAAGAGCTGGGCAACAAGGGCACGCTCAAGGGCCAAGAGCAGGTGATCACCGACCTCCTCCCGGCAGAGGTTGCCGAAGGGCCGAGGTATCTGTTGGCGGGGGAGGGTGACCGCCGCTTCCTACGCATGAACTCGAACAGCTACCTGGGGATGTCTCTGCTCCAGGAGGTCGTCGAGGCCGAGGAGAAGGCGGCTCGTAAATTCGGCACCGGGCCGGGGGCGGTGCGATTTATCAGCGGCACCTATCACCCACACATCGAGCTCGAGCGGCGGCTGGCCGAGTTTCACGGCCGGGAGGCCTGCATGATCTTCAGCTCCGCCTACGCTACCTCGATGGGTGTTCTGCCACCCCTCATCACGGCGGATACCGTCGTCGTCAGCGACGAGCTGAATCACAACTGCATCATCAACGCCATGCGGCTGGCGCGGCCCCGGGAGAAGAAGATCTACCGCCACCTGGATCTGGGTGAGCTCGACACCCAGCTGGCAGAGGCGGCCGGCGAGAGTCGCCGGGCGATCGTGGTTACCGACGGCATCTTCAGCATGCGGGGTGACCATGCACCGCTCGACGAGATCATGGCGATTGCCCGCAAGTACGACGAGCAGTATCCGGAGAA
>SBFI01000451.1 GCA_006227875.1 Acidobacteriota bacterium | reverse complement strand
GCGATGGTGGCCATGTTCATGCCCATGGCCTCTCCCGACTCGAAGCGGAAGCGGAGATAGATCGAGCTGCCGAACGACTGCGGACGAATATCCAGCAGGCGCAGGTAGCGGCTGGTTCCTTCAGTGACCGCTCGGATCTCTTCCTCGTTGTCCTTTACCCACTGCAGGAACTCTCTCGTCTGCTCGACACCCGAGGTACGGAAAGCGGGCGCTCGGGTCATACCGACGTCCTCGACACGCACCACGGCTCCACCCGCCTCCCGAATGGCCCGGCAACCACGATTGACGCTTGCCACCAATGCTCCCTCGGTGGTCGCCAAGGGGACATAGATCTCTTCGTCCGCGTCGACCCTCTCGCCGCGGACACTCAGAGGTCCGGTGATTCCGACCGGAATCTGGATAGCACCGATGAAGTTCTCACAGTGTCTGCGAGACGCGCGGTCGGCATCGAGCGTAAAGCTGCCCGTCGCCTCGAGGCTGACCCCCTTCATCTCCTCCAGCGCCTGGCGACGAACCTCGGCTGCGTCCTCGGCGCTCAGATCACCGGATACTTCGTGAAACCGAGAGCGCCCTTCGACGATCGCCCGGACCAGCTCTTCGTGCTTGTCGAGTTTCTTCTTGATCGGGTCCATATCCCCTACCCCTCAATCTTATTGCGCAGCTGCACCTTCTGCAGCTCGGTGACGCTGCGAGCACCCACACAAAACATCGTGATCTTCAGCTCCCGGGTGACACGCCGAGCCTTCTCGACGGCCGCGTCCGCCGACTCGTCGGCCGCAATCAGGAACGGCTGCGCCATCCCCACCAGGTCGGCGCCGAGCGCGATCGCCTTGGCGGCTTCGATGCCGTTGCGAATCCCGCCGCTGCCGACGATGGTCAAGCCGGGGATCTCCCGCAGCTGCCGGATCGATTCGGGAGTGGGAATCCCCCAGTCGGCAAAAAGCTCACCGATCTCCAGATCCCGGGCCCGTTGCGCTTCGATTCTGGCCCAGCTCGTACCACCCACCCCCGCCGTATCGATGATGGTGACGCCGGCCTTTGCGAGAGCCCGCGCCGTCGCACCGGAGATTCCACAACCGACCTCCTTGACGACGACCGGCACCTCCAACTGGCTCGCGATCTCACCCATCTTGGCGATAAGACCGGAGAAGTCCCCCTGCCCTTCCGGTTGCAGCGCCTCCTGCAGCGGGTTGAGATGAAAGACCAGCGCATCCGCGTCGATCATCTCGACCGCCGCCCGGCACTCGTCGACACCGAATCCGTAGTTGAGCTGCACCGCACCCAGATTGGCGAGGATGGGTACCGACGGAGCCAACGAGCGGATTTGAAAACTCTCGACCAGCGACGGGTCCTCGATCGCCTTTCTTTGCGACCCGAGCCCGATGGCGATACCCGTTTCCTCTGCCGCGATCGCCAGATTGTGATTGATGCGAGTCGCTTCCTCGGTACCGCCCGTCATACAGGAGATGAGAAGGGGTGCCGCCAGCCTCTTGCCGAGAAATTCCACCTCGAGATCGATGTCCGCCAGGCCGATCTCCGGCAGCGCCTCGTGCTCGAATGCGTATTCTTCGAAGTAGCTCCCATGAACCTGCATGCGATCTTGAAGAGCCAGATCGATGTGCTCCGCCTTGCGATCCCGGTCGGAAGACTCGATCGCAGCCGCTCGATTCGACACCTTGGCCGCCTTCATGCCTCTCGCCCCCGCAGGTATTCGACCAGCCCTTCGAAGAAGCGCTTGCCTTCCGGCTCGAGCTCGAGCGACGCCAAGACAGCCTGCGCCGCGCCCATCCGTTCATCGATCATCTGAACGACTTTCTCTTCCGCCCCGGTCTCGCGAATGACCTGTTGGGCGCTCGACACCTCCTCGGGTGTGAGATCGGGGTTGCCGAGAGCCGCGCCCAGCAGCTCCCGACCGGCCGGCGGCGCCTGGCGCAGAGCGTGGTGAATAAGCACCGTGAACTTGCCCTCGGCCAGATCGGCGCCCACCGGTTTGCCGACCCTTTCGGGATCACCAAACATACCCAGCAGATCATCCTGCAGCTGGAACGCCTCTCCCATCATCGACCCGTACCGGCACAGCCCCTCCCGGATTCCCGCGGTGGCGCCCGCCAGAATGGCTCCCAGGTGCATCGGCCACTCCACGCTGTAGCGCCCAGACTTCATCCGCAGCACGCGCAGCAGCTCCTCCTCGCCCAGGTCCTCCCGATAGCCCGCGGTCATCTCCAGGTACTGTCCGACGATCACCTCCTGCACCATCGAGCAGAAGGCTTGGCGCAGCTCGGGCCAGTTCTCATCGGCCGGTGTGGAGACAAAGAGCTCCATGGAGTAGGCCTGAGCCAGGTCGCCGAGGAGGATGGCCACCGATTGGCCGAAATGACCGGAGTCGCCGGCCCATTCACGGGAATCATGAAGATCGCTGAAGACCAGATGGACGGCCGGCTCGCCCCGTCTCACCTCCGCCCGATCCATGATGTCGTCGTGGGCCAACAGATAGGTGTGGAGCAGCTCGACGGCCATCGCCAGCGGCAAGACGGTTTCGTCGGTGGTGCCCCCACAGCTCCGGTAGCTGTAATAGAGCAGGGCCGGACGGAGACGCTTGCCACCGCGGAAGACATAGTCCGACAGCACGCCGGTCAGCTCCCCGGACGCCGGCACGACTCTTGTGGCCTTGGCCCGCTTGACCGCGAGCCACGCCCGCAGCTCGTCTTCGAGCTTCTGCCTGAAGGACTCGAGTAGATCCTCGAAGGTTGGCACCGCTGGAGCCGAAATCTCCATGGTTTTCAAACCCTCAACTTTCCCTATCTTCGACACCGGACTTTCACTCATCAGCCCACATACTCCGATGCCAAAAGACAGCACCGCCTACCGGCGCATGCCGGGAAACAAACTCCAGGCTCGAAATCATTGTACAGGTTAGGAGCCTGTCCGAGTAAGTCCATTTTACTTCATCCCGGGCGTTCTACTTGTTTCCGGCCGCAAAACTGTCAGCGCCTCGCCCAACTTCGAGGAAAGGGAGAAGGCTCTCGTCGAACCGCACCGCGGCCGGCGGCTCCCAGCTGGTGACATTGCTCGTCAAAAAGCCCCAGGTGGCCTCGCGGAAAAGCGCCCCATGGGTCCAGCGCAAGCGACCCCCACCCAGCATTGCCAGCCGCTCGGTCTTGCGGGAGCCATACATATAGCCAGGCTCCACAGAACACAGAATCGAGGCCGGGTTCTCCACCAGCTCGAAGGCCCGCGTCAACCGATAAAAGGCGTCGGGATAGGTTGCGTCCCACGAGGCTTGAAACCAGGCCTGATCGCGCATACCAGTGGGCTCGCTCCCAGCCTGGGCGCGATACTTCTCGATCAACGGCAGGTAGTCGAAGGGGTCTCCGTTAATCGAGTCGTAAAACCAGACCCGCCCGCTCGAGGTCTCCTCTGCCCTGAAGGCGGCTCTCCCCCTTTTGCTCTCAACCAACCAGCCAGCGTCGGAGCTGTACACACACACGTCGACTCCCGGTGCCGAGGCCAGGACCTCGGCTATCTCACCCTTGTTCTCCTCCATAACATAGGCCTCGGCGCTCGAGACCAGGCCAAAGGGAACCATCACCACATCCTTTGGACCCTTTAGACGCTTGGTACGGAGCTTGAACCCAGCTTCTTTGATCGCCTTCTTGAGGCCTTTCCAGACGTTGATTAGCGGCTCGTCACCCGCCAGGCCGTGATCGGAGAAGATCACCACCTCGATCGGTCGCTTCTGGGACTCCTCGAGCTCGGTCAGCATCTGATCGAGGGCGACCAACACCTTCTTGAGAGCCTCCGGGCCCTTGGTATGAGCCGCGGTATCGGTGGGGGCGATGTAGATGAAAAAGGTCTCTCGGTTGTTGGTGGCAAAGTCCTGGATCGCCCGGCGTAGCCGCTTGATGCTGTATTTGATCGGCCGCGTTCCTTCGATGGCACTGCCTATCGGGCCCTTGCGACCCCAATCGAAATACTCCCGCCAGGGGAACTCGATCCGGCGGTAGCTCACCACACCCCCCCCACGGACCTTTCCCATCTGCCAATCGTAGAAGCGGGCTTCGTAGCCGGGTGACAAACCGAGACCAAACGGACCCAGCATGCCAACCAGGGCAACGCTGGTCGAAGAGGGAAAGGTGCTGACCATCGGCACCGGACCCTTGAAGTCCTTGAACAGTGCCTCCTCCCCGAGATCGGGGTCCATCACGTCTTCGACGACCCAGAAGGGCACCGCATCCAGAGCGATGATCAGCTTTCGAGGCTTCAGGTCCTTCGCTTCGGGTGCCTCGGCCGAGACAGAGGTTGCCGCGACCCCGGTGAGCAACAGCACCGCCAGCACCGCGCCGATGGCGGGCACTTTGAGACTCAATCGCACAGCAGACTCTCCGTCACATCCGCCAACCGCCGAGCACACTCCTGGACCCGTTCGCGAAGTGCCAACAGGCGTGGCAGCAGGTGTGGATGAAGCAAGGCATGCCGCAACACCCGATTGCGGTCTATCCGACCGTCGGGGCCACGAAACCGATTGAAGTCCAATGGCAGGGTCTCGTCGGCGGTGTCGCTCACGGCCCGCAGTACCAGATAGGGGATGCCTCTTGTGACCGCTTCAAGGGCATAGGTCGCTGATTCGAGGTCGACGACGGCCGGCGCTCCCCCACCCAGCTCCATCCACAGCCGGGACTTCGACTCGCGGTCGACGGCGATTCCGCTCGAGCTCACCACCGTCCCCTCGACCGTCCCCTCTTGCTCCAGAGCACGGCCCAGCCACTTCTGATCGGGCTCACCCACGGGTCCGGTACCGTTGTGTACCGCTCGAGCCGCGACGATGGCGCCGGCCTGGAGAGTGGGATCGAGACCCCCGGCCACACCGACCACTATCAGCGCATCGACCTGCTGGTCGGCGAGAAGAAGGGAGATGCCCGCCTCGGCGGCCTGCTCTCCATCCCCGGTGGCAGCCAGGACCACCCCGACGTCTCCCAGCAGGCCCTCGGTAGTCTCGATCGAGTCCAACCGACGGCTCACCGGATTCCGTATCCGCTCACCCAGGGGGGTCAGCTCTTCTTGGAGAGCAGCGACCACGGCGATCTTTTTGCCCATGCCCGAAGTCGCATTCTGACTTTCAATGCTCGACACGGGCCCTACTTCCGTGGCACGTAGTTGTTTTGACGGAACCAGTCGACGGCACGACGGAGCGCCTCCTCCACCGGCGTCTGGGGCATTCCCAGCTCACGCACCGCCTTGCTGCCGTCGAAGTACATCTTGTAGCGCGACAGCTTGACCGACTCCAGCGGCACCTTTGGCTTGAGACCGGTCAGGCGGCAGAAGGTCGTCTCGACGGCGGCCACGCCCATCGGCAGCCAGTGGGGAACTTCTATTTTGGGCGCGGGTAGGCCGGAGATCTGGGCCAGGGTCCCGAAGATCTCCTCGAGCGACATGTTCCGATTGCCGAGGATGTATTTTTCCCCCACTTTGCCTTTCTGGGCGGCCAACAGGTGTCCCTGGGCGACATCCCGCACATCGACCAGGTTGAGACCGGTATCGACATAGGCCGGAACCTTGCGCTTCAGGAAGTCAACGATCATCTTTCCCGTGGCGGTGGGCTTGAGGTCGCCTTCGCCGACCGGTGTCGACGGGTTGACGATCACCACGGGCAGTCCCTTTGCCACAAACTCGTCGGCCACCCTCTCGGCCAGGAACTTGCTCCGCTTGTAGTGTCCCACCATGTCTTTCAGCGTCACCGGCGTCGTCTCGTCCGCCGGCTTGCCGTCCGGGTGGAGACCGAGGGCGCCGACCGAGCTCGTGTAGACGACCCGGCGCACACCGGTGTCGGCTGCGATCTTCAGGACATTGCGAGTGCCCTCGACATTGGTGTCGTAAAGCTCACTCTTGTCGCGGGCGTAGAGCCGGTAGTCGGCCGCGCAATGGAAGACGAGGTCGCAGCCCGTCATCGCTTCGCGCAGGGAGTCGGGCGCCCGCAGATCGGCCTCGGCCACCTCCACCGGCAGTCCCTTCAGATTGCGCCGGGAGCTGGATCTTCTGACCAGGCAACGCACCTTGGCGCCCTCTGTCACCAGCGCCTTCAGCAGATGGCCGCCGATGAAACCGGTGGCGCCCGTGAGAAAAATCGTGCTCACAGCACCCTCATTTGTGCAGGAATAGAGCTGAACGTCAGCCCAGCAGATTCCAGGCCGCCAACCGCACCATGTCGCCGGGGTTGCTCGGCAGCTCCTTGACCACCGAGGCCTCGAAACCCGAGTGCATGGCACAGTTCTGACACAGCCGGTCCTGGCGTGATTCCCAGTATTCCCAATCGGTCTCGTTCCAGAACTCGTCCCACGACCAGGTGTGCTTCTTGCCGATGAGGTAGCAGGGTCCCTTCCAGCCGAGCGGGGTAAAGGTGACGGTGCTCCAGGGCGAACACTTGTAGTCCCGCAGACCGGCAGCGAACTCGAGAAACATGGGTGTCGACGTCAGGCGATACCGCTTGGAGATCTCGAGCACCCGTTTGAACTTCTGCTGGATGTCCTGTTGGGTCATGAAGATATTCGAATCCACCGTCTCGTACTGGTAGCCGGGAGAGACCAGCATGCCGTCGACGCCGATGCCGGTGAGAAACTCGCAGAGCTCCTCCAGCTCGTCGATCTTGGTCTCCTTGTAGACCGTGGTGTTGGTGATGACGTGATAGCCCAACCGGAGACCCTCTTCGATCATCTCTACGGCCTTGTCGAAGACCCCTTCCTTGGCACAGACATAGTCGTGCGTCTCCCTCATGCCGTCGAGGTGGACGTTGATCGTGAGGCGCTTGTCGGGGGAGATCTTGCCGTAGACGTTCCTATCCATCAGCAAGGCGTTGGTGCACAGGTAGATGTGTCGCTTGCGCTCGATGATGCCGTCGATCAGCTCCGGCAGCTCCGGATAGACCGTGGGCTCGCCGCCACAGATCGAGACGATGGGTGCACCGGAATCCTCCACCGCCTGCAAACAGGTCTCGACCGGCAGACGGTCCTTGAGCTTGCCGGTATGGCGCTCGATCGCACAGCCGATACAGGCGAGGTTGCAGGTGTAGAGCGGCTCGAGCATGAGCACAAAGGGATAGCGTTTCTTCCCCTTGATGAGCCCGTTGTGGAGCTGGTGCTTGATCGAGTCGGTGGTTATGTGAAGCGGAAACCGCATGTCAATTACTCCGTCGTATAGATACCTGGCTCACGCCTCAGCTGGAGAGCGGACCCACATAGCCGGTTGCCGATCTTTCGAGGAACTGCAGACGCTTTCTGTAGGTCTCCAAAGCCTGGAGAGGAAAGTAGATCGCATAGTAGTGATAGTTGAGGTAGAAGACCTCGGGAAAACCGGTACCGGTCCACCAGGCATCCGTCCAGCTTCCGTCCGGGTGCTGTGTCGACAGAAGATAGTCGACACCGCGGGCGACCGCCTCGTTCTCCACCTCTCCCGCCGCGATCAGGCCCATGATCGCCCAGGCGGTTTGGGCGGCCGTCGACGGACCCTGGCCTTTCTTGCTGGCGTCCTCATATGAGTCCGGCAGCTCGCCCCAGCCACCGTCCGGGTTCTGACAGCTCCGGATCCAGGCGGCGGCCCGACGAATATAGTCCTGCGACAGGTCTTCGCCGACGGCTTCCAGCCCGCACAGCGCCAGCCAAGTGCCGTAGAGATAGTTGCATCCCCAACGGCCGTACCAGGAGCCGTCGGCTTGCTGGTCACGACGTACGAAGTCGACTCCCCGACGCACCGCCGGCGTTCGAAGATCGTATCCGTGGCGAGCCAGCGCCTCCAGCGCCCGCGCAGTGATGTCGGTCGTGCTGGGGTCGATCATCGCGTTGTGGTCGGCAAAGGGGATGTAGGTCAGATACTCCTTGTTGCACCCTTTGTCGAAGGAAGCCCACCCCCCGTCTCGATTCTGCATGCTCAAGAGCCAGCCCAGGGCTCTCTTGTTGGCTGCCTCGAGTCGCCAGCCGATCTCGCCACCCGGGGGGTCGACCTTGCTCACCGCGGTGAGAATCTGTGCCGTGTCGTCGCAGTCGGGATAGAACTCGTTGGCGTATTCGAAGTACCACCCTCCCACCGGGCCCTCGGGATTTCTCACCCGCCAATCGCCGGGCTCCCGAACCTCGCGATCCAGCAGCCACTCGATTGCTCGATAGAGCTGCTCCCGATCCTGGGGCACTTCGCTCTCGGCCAGCGCGTTCAGAGACAGCGCCGTGTCCCACACGGGGGAGAAGCAGGGCTGCAGCCTCATTGTTTCTTCTTCCTCGAGCTCGAGTTTCTCGAGCTCGCGGATCTGCCCGACCACCGTCGGATGATCTTCCGGGTAGCCCAGGCTGCGCAGAGCGATGATGGTGTTGACGATCGGCGGGAAGATCGCCCCCAGTCCATCGCTCTTGTCCAACCGCGCCAGGACCCACTGCTCACAGAGCCGTATCGCCCGCCGCCGCAAAGGCACCAGGTGTGCCGACTCGAACATTTTGTGGATCCGGTCCAGAACACGGAAGAACAGCGACCAGCCCTCGTGCATGAGACTGGCGCGACTCCACTGTGGCAGCACCAGTCCACGCGGACGCACTCTCAGCTCTCGGATCGTGGCGTGTTCCGGCACCGGGCAGTGAGGCTTTTTCGCCCAGATGATGCTGAGCGGCACCACGATCGCCCGCGACCACGACGACATGTCGTAGATGTTGAAGAAGGGGAACCACTTGGGAAAGAGAATCAGCTCCGGCGGCACACCCGGACTCTTCGACCATTCGTACTGGCCGAAGATCGACAGATAGATCTTGGTGAAGGAGTTGCACGCAACGAGACCCCCCATGGAGAGAATGACTTCGCGGGCCCTCTCCATGTGGGGCGATTGCGGGTCGTCGCCGACGAGCTTGAGCACGAAGTAGGCCTTGACCGAAGCACTCAAGTCCGGGGTTCCGCCGGGGTAGATGGCCCAGCCGCCGGTGGGCAGTTGGCGCTGGCGCAGAAAGCTGGCGGCCTTGCGCACCTTCTCCTCGCCCGAGCGACCCAGAAAATGCATCGCCAGGATGTACTCCGACTCGAGAATTGTGTCGCCCTCGAGCTCGGCACACCAATGCCCGTCCTCGCGCTGCAGGCTCAGCAGATAACTGCGAGTTCCGGCTATCGCCTGCGACAGCCGGCGGCCCTCGACCTCGGGCCTCGGCTCCGGGACCCGGTCAGCGATCTCTGTCGCCAAAATGCTCGTAGTCTGCTCTTGCTCCACATTCTCCCCCGACTGTCTCTAAAGGTGGGTCGATCCTATCAGGACCCGCTGGGACCGAGGTTCAAAGGAGACCATATTTTGCGGTCAAAACGCAAGTCTCTGAAGGGACCTACAGGAACCGCCCGGCGGTATTTCCGCGGCCTCCAGATGGTGTAAGGTCGGGCTGAACCGCTGGAGGAAACTACCGTGAAAGCCGCTAGATCCCTGATTTCTTTGGCCCTCGTGCTCGCTTTTTCGACACCACTGCTCGCCACCCCTGCCGAGGAGATAGCTCGTGGTGACGCGGCCTGGAACCGCCGAGCCGAAGGACCCCCCTCGGGAAACGCCAGCGCCGGGGCCATCGACGAGGCTATCGCTGCCTACGAAGCGGCCGTCGCCGCCGATTCCAAGAACCTCGAGGCAAGGTGGAAGCTGCTCCGCGCGCTCTATTTCCAGGGCGAATATCTGATCACCGACCACGATGCCAAGCTCGCCATCTACCAGCGTGGCCGTGACCTGTCAGACGAGTCGCGCGACCTGCTCTTTGGCAAGGTAGGAGCCGACGAACGGCTCGGGAAGGAGGATCCCGAGAAGATCGCCGCCAGGGTCGGAGGCGATCCCAACTCGGCTCCGCTCTACTTCTGGTCGGCGGCGCACTGGGGTCTATGGGGTCGCACCCGGGGCAAGATCGCGGCCGCCCGTCAGGGTGTGGCCGGCAAGATCCGCGACTTCTCCCAGGTCACCATCCTCATCGACGATGAGATGGAGGGCGCCGGCGGCCACCGGGTGCTTGGTCGTCTTCACAGCGAGGCCCCCAAGCTGCCCTTTGTCACCGGCTGGGTCAACCGCAAGACAGCCATCAGCGAGCTCGAGCTCGCGGTGGAGATGGCGCCCGACGACGCGCTGAACCGCCTCTATCTGGCCGAAGCCCTCCTCGAGCACGGCAAGGGCCGTGACGACGAGGCCACCAAAATCCTCCGCGACCTGGTCAAGAAGGCGCCCAATCCCGACTACCTCATCGAGGAGAAGGACACCATCGCCAAGGCGAAGGTCTTGCTGGACGAGCTCGACGACTAATCGTCAGGGCGCACTGGGGCTGAGGTAGACCGCATTCAGAAATAGTCGGTCCGAGCCCCGCCAGTAAGCACGGAAGTTCAAATCCTCGCTAAAGAGGATGACCCGGCCCAGGTCTATCTTCTCCTCGTAGGCGAAGACGGAGCTGGGGAGTCTCTCCTGACTCTCCTCCCAGAGATGCCCAGCGATCCGGAGGCGATCGCTCTCGGCGTAGCGCGCGACGACCCGTTTGCCGGAATCGGGTGGGCCTTCGGGAGCGAGATAGATCCGGCGCGAGGTGACCAGGGCCGGGAGCTCCACACCGTAGCCCGATGACAACCAGGCCTCGTCGTCGAGCTCGACCCTCAAGATGGCGCCGGGAACATCGAAGCCCGCCGGCTCGGGGGCCTCTTCGGTGTTCTCACCTTCGCCTTCCGGCTTCTGCTCCTCGTACCAGGAGCGCAGGCCCGTCAGCTCCAGGTGCTCGCGGACAAAGTCCACCGCCGAGCCCAGAGCCACTAGACTGCCGCCGTCCCTGACCCACTGTTGCAGACGCTCGATCCCCTTCTCCCCCAACGTCGACGCCAGCTCTTTGGCCGACAACAGATGGGGAATCACCAGCACATCGAAGCGATGGATGGGGGTCGAGGCGAGCGATCTCACCCGGCGCACGGTGAGCGGAATCTCGTACTGCCGGTCGAGCACATACCAGGCCCAGCCAAAGGAATAGCCGTGCACCGGGTTGCCGGCCAGCAGCGCTATCTCGGGCCTCTTGACCGGGAAGACCTTGCCCGACCCCAGAGTCGGGAAACCGGGCTCCGACAGCCCTGTACCCACCGCCAGCACCTCGAGCCCGAAATGCTGCGCCACTTCGCGCACGGCGGTGTGCAGACCGTCATCGTTCTGACCCACGCGCAGAACCACCGAGCCGCTGGCCAGCTCATGGCCGCCGACCCGGGTGGGATCTATCGTCACCGCCGCCCGGTAGCCCCGATCCTTGAGCTCGGAGAGCGCCGCCAACGCCGCCGTCTGCTCGCCGTCGATCAGATAGGCGTAGCCCGCATCGACATCGGGAGTCCGGGTGATGTCATCTACCGCTGCTTCCACTATCTCCATATCGAGTGCCCGGCCGTCGGTGGAGCTGAAGCCGTCGAGATCGAAGAGCAGCGGCAACGACCAGGCGGTGATGTCATAGAAGCGCGGGTCCTCCCCCCGGTCCTCCCGCGCCCGGGCCTCGGCGAGAAAGTCCGCCGGCAGCGGGATGTCGGGCTCTAGCAGGGCCCGCAGCAGACGGTTGTGCGGCTGGGCGGCCTCCACCACATAGGTGCCGGCTGGAAAAGCGCGGTTGCCGACCTCGCCACCCATACGATCCCTGACACCGGCGAGCTGAGTCTCTTCCCCGAGTCGCCCCACCTCGATGCCGGTCCGCCGCAGCAGGTTCACCAGCTCGGCCACCAGTTGGGGGTCCCCGGCGGGATCGAGCAGGTAGCGGACGACACCGGACCGACCGTCCTCGACCGCCCGCCGCAGATCGTCGTAGTAGTCGGTAAGCAACTCCTCCCGGTCGCCGGCCGCTGTCCGCGCCGCCGTCCAGGCCGCGGTGTAGTGCTGCTCGAGAGCGTCACGGAGCAGCCGCACCGACTCGTCGGCCCGCTCGAGCACGAGGCCCCGGGTCGAGCCCTGCTCGTAGAGCATCCCCACCGCTCCCTGGTAGCTGCCAAAGGAAGTGGTATAGCCGGGGTAGAAGAAGTTGAACCTTTCGCGTGTCATGTACTCGAATCCGGCCTCGTCGAAGGCCTCGGCGTGGGCCTGGCCAAAGCGGACAAACCCTTCCTTGGCAAATTCCGGGAAGAACTCGCCGTAGGGCTCCGCCGGGGGATCGAAATAGAACTCCACATCCGGTCCCATCTCGTGCAGGTCGATAACCACCTGTGGCCGCCATTCCAGCATCGTCGGCACCCGATATCGGGTCTCACGCTGGGTCTGCGCCCACCAGTCCCGGTTGGTGTCGAAGAAGTAGTGACCGGTGCGGAACTGGATCCCCTCCCACCGGTTGAAGTCGTTCGACCAGTCGTCGCGCTCGGCGCTGGGCTCGCGGGCGATGGTCTGTAGGTTGCGCCAGGCAAAGGCGTCGCGGCCGTCGGGATTGAGCATCGGATCGAGCAGAATCACGGTGTTGTCGAGCACCTGGAGCGTTTCGGCATCCTCGGCCGTCGCCAACCGCTCGAGCAGCTTGAGCACACCCTCCGCCCCCGAGAGCTCGAAACCGTGGATCGACCCACCCATATAGAGGATCGCCGGCTGCTCGGCAGTAATCCGACGGGCCTCCTCCGGGCTGGTGCGGCGGGGATCGCCCAACCGTTGGGCGTTTGCCCGGATCTCATCCAGCCGTGTGTGGTTGGCGGGCGAGGTAACGATGGCCAGCAACAGCCGGCGGCCTTCCCAGGAGACCCCCTGGTC
>SBFI01000015.1 GCA_006227875.1 Acidobacteriota bacterium | reverse complement strand
AAAACCGGTGCACCTGCTCCAGCACGGCTCCGAGGTCAAAGACATCGTCTACATGACTGCCATCGCCGTCGTCGATGCCCAGGAGGCGGAGCGAGAGGTGAAGGGACCGAGCTCCGAGGTCACGGTACCCGTGCTGCGATAGACTCATCCGTTCATAGCGGACAAGAGGGGGGAATCATGAGCACGACACCGGTACCGCGTCCAATCACCGAGGTCGCCCAGGAGCTGGGCATCGATAGCCATAATCTCGTGCCCTATGGCGATGACAAGGCCAAAGTCCGCCTCGAAGCCATGGAATCGGGCCGCGCGCCGGGAAAGTTGATTCTGGTGTCGGCGATAACACCCACCAGTGCCGGGGAGGGCAAGACCACGACCTCCATCGGTCTGGCGCAGGGGCTGGCCAAGATCGGAGAGAACGTCTGTCTGGCGTTGCGCGAGCCCTCTCTGGGGCCGACCTTTGGCATGAAGGGTGGGGCGACCGGCGGTGGAAAGTCCGTTGTTGTCCCCACGGCGGACATCAACCTCCACTTCACCGGTGACTTCCACGCCATCACTTCGGCCAACAACATTCTTGCCTCTCTGGTGGACAACCACATCTACCACGGCAAGAAATCGAGAATCGATTCCCGTCAGGTCATCTGGCGTCGGGTAATGGACCTCAACGATCGAGCTCTGCGTCATGTCGTCATCGGGCTCGGAGGGCGGTTGCAGGGTGTGCCCCGGGAGACCGGGTTCGACATCACCGCGGCTTCCGAGGTCATGGCGGTTCTCTGCCTGGCCAAGGATGCCGATGATCTTCGCCAGCGCCTGGGTCGGCTGCTGGTGGCGTTTACCTTCCGGGGTGAGCCGGTGACGGCGGCGGATCTCGGTGCGGTCGGCTCGATGATGGTATTGCTGAGAGATGCCGTGATGCCCAACCTGGTCCAGACCGGCGAGGGTGTACCCGCCTTTATCCACGGTGGCCCCTTCGCCAATATCGCCCACGGCTGCAACTCGGTGATCGCCACCAAGATGGCGCGTGCTTATTCCGATTGGACCATCACCGAGGCCGGATTTGGATTCGATCTGGGGGCGGAGAAGTTCTTCGATATCAAGTGCGTCTCGGCAGGTCTCGACACCGCCGCCGTGGTGCTGGTGGCGACGGTCCGGGCTCTGAAGCGTCATGGGGGCATCGAGAAGGCGGACCTTGACAAGCCGGATCCGGCGGCGGTCGAGCGGGGACTGGGAAACCTACTCAAGCACATCGAGAGCATTCGCGCTTTCGGAGAAACACCGGTCGTCGCCCTCAACAAGTTCGCCAGCGACAGCTCCGAGGAAATCGAGGTCGTGCGGAAGGCCTGTGTCGATGTCGGGGCACCGTTTGCGGTCGCCGACCATTTCGAGCGTGGTGGTGAGGGAGGAGTGGAGCTGGCCAAGACGGTGGTCGAGCACGCCGAGAAGACCGGCGAGCCTTTCAAGCCGCTCTACGACTGGTCGGAGCCGGTCAAGGTGAAGATCGAGAAGGTGGCCAGCACCATGTATGGGGCCGCCGAGATCACCTACTCCAAGCTGGCGGATCGGTCTCTCAAGCGGATCGAAGAGCTGGGCTACGACAAGATGGCGATCTGTATCGCCAAGACACCGACATCGCTCACCGACGATCCGAAGCTGGCCGGTCGGCCCCAGGGCTTCGAGATCACAGTGCGGGACTTCGTGGTTTCGGCAGGAGCGGGATTTGTCGTGCCGCTGCTGGGAGACATCATGCGCATGCCGGGTCTGCCAAAGACACCCCAGGCTGAACGCATGGATCTGGTGGATGGAGAGATTGTCGGCCTACTGGGTGGCTAGCCTTCCCTATTCCTGGATCGTCTCGAGATAGGCAACGAGCTCTCGGATCTTGGAGCGGGCTCGCTCCTCACCGCCGGCCTCATCCGCTGACGGCTCGGCGACCGAGGTCTTGAAGACGTCACCCCATACCGGCATCTCCTTCATGCCGTGGCCGCGGATCTGCTCGCGGCCATCGATCGCCTTGGCGACATCGTCGGCGGAGAATTTGCCGTTGTTCTCTTGCTTGAGCTGGGTCAGATCAGTGACCTTGACAGTGAGCAGCTCGGCCAGGTTGCCGTCGCCTTTGGCCTTGGCGCCGTGGCAGTTGATGCAGTAGACGCGGTAGGTGACCCTTCCCTTGGAGATCTGAAAGGCCTTGTCCGGCTCGCTCTGCTGGGCGGATCCAAACGCGGGCAAAGCGAGGAGTGTCACAATCGCCAGAAGCCCTATCCGGCGCGCGAAATCGGTCGATCTCGAGGTCGTGATATTGCCTGTCATCTCGGTTTCTCCCCCTTTGGATGGATTCGAGAGTCCGGCTTTGCTTGCGATACCCAAGGCTACTCCTTTCGACCACTTTTCTCAAATACACTTATGGTAGAAAGGCGCCACCGGTATGCATGACGTCGTCGGCACAGTCGATCGTTGGTTGGGGGAAGGCAAGCGGGTGGCCTTGGCTACGGTGGTCAAGGCCTGGGGCTCGGCCCCCCGACCGTTGGGGTCGAAGATGGTAATTTCCTCGGCTGGCGAGATGGTGGGCTCGGTCAGCGGCGGCTGTGTGGAGGGGGCGGTGTTCGACAAGGCTCGAGAAGTGATCGAGAACGGCGAGCCGCAGCTCCTCCGCTTTGGTGTGACCAACGACGAGGCCTGGGCGGTGGGCTTGAGCTGTGGCGGCCAGATCGAAGTCTTTGTCGAACGGCTGGATAAAGCGGCGGGCGGCGCAGACGATGCGTGAGGCGCTCTATCGACAGCTCACCGACTGTCTCGAGTCCCGCCAGCTGGCAGCTCTTGCAACCGTGGTCGAGGGCCCGGGAACCGGGAACCAGCTGCTGATCTGGCCGGGTGGTCAAACCCTTGGCGACCTGGGCGCGCCCCGACTCAACCAGCGGGCCGCCATCTACGGCGAACAGGTGATCCCGATCTTTTCTTCGGGGCGTAAGACCTTTCAGGTGGATAGCGAGACCGTCGATGTCTTTTTCGAGGTGCTGGCGCCACCACCCAAGCTGGTGGTGGTGGGGGCCGTCCATGTGGCCATCGCCCTCGTGGAGCTCGCACGTCAGCTCGGATTCGAGACCATCGTCATCGATCCACGAGGTGTCTTTGCCACCGAGGATCGTTTCGACGCGGCCGATCGACTGATCAAGAGCTGGCCCGATGAGGCGTTGGACGAGGTGGGGTTGGATGAGTCGACCTATCTGGTGCTGCTCAGCCACGACCTGAAGATCGATCTTCCGGCGCTGCGAAAGTCGCTACGCAGCTCGGTGCGGTATGTCGGCGCACTGGGATCCAACAAGACCCACCAGAAAAGGGTCGATGCCCTCCGCGAGGACGGTTTCTCGGACGAGGAGCTGACCAGGATTCACGCTCCCATAGGTCTCGATCTCGGTGGTAGGCGGGCCGAGGAGATCGCGCTGTCGATCATCGCCCAGATCGTGGCCGTCCAGCACGGTGCCACCGGATGAGCTCGAAGAAAGCCAGAGTAGCCGGAGTCGTGTTGGCTGCCGGCCCATCGAGCCGCTTCACCGACGACCTTCCCAAGCAGCTGCTGGAGCTCGAGGGGGAGACCTTGGTGCGCCGCATAGCGCGGCGGGCGCTCGAGTCGAACCTCATCGACGTGGTGGTCGTGGTGGGGTACCGGGAGCGAGAAATCAAGGCGGCACTTGGGGTGCTCCCTCTGCAGGTGGTCGTCAATCCGGATTTCGAACAGGGGCAGAGCACGAGTGTGAGGGCGGGTCTCGCCGAGGTGAGACCGGACGCCACGGCGGTCATGTTCTTACCGGTCGACCAGCCCTTTTTGACCAGGAGCCTCATCGATCACCTGATTGCGGTCCACGAGAAGACCGGCGCCCAGATCGTGGTGCCGGCCTACGAGGACCAGCGCGGAGCCCCGGTACTGTTCGACAGCACACTCTTCCCGGAGCTGGCGCATCTGACCGGCGACAGCGGTGGGCGCCAACTCTTTCCCCGCCACCAGGAAAAGATCGTGGAGGTTCAGCTGACGAGCCGGGAACCACTGCTCGACATCGACACACCCGAGGACTGGGAGCGGCTGCAGGGGCACCGATCCTAGTAGTCGAAGCGGCCGGCCTCCCTGCCAGCCGAGCCGCTGCGTTCTCCTTACTGACGGTTTGTGGTGGCCCGGTCTCGGGTCCTTCGGGGGCTCCCCTCCGCTACGCGGGAGGATGGCTCCGCTGCGGTGAGCCCCCTCCGGTCCCGACCCCGGGCAGCCATGGCGTCCGCCTGGGGCCGCGGGCTCTCGACCCGGCTACGCCAGCGAAGACGATGCTCCGCCGGGCCGAAACCCGCGTCCTGACGGCGGCCGCTTGCGTGTCTCCCCGGTGAGGCTCCCGGTGGGAGCGACGTCGAGCACGGGCGAGGATCCACCTGCGGTCGGCAAGGCGCAACCGGCGGGATCCAGCCCGTAGCGCAGGCCCGCGTCTCCGATCTCCAAAGGAAGGATGGACGCGGGCCGGAAGCGAAGCGGCTCTGCGGGCGCCGACGGGCGCCACAGCCGACCGCATCGGTGGATCGCCCGCGCGCACCCGGAGCGAGCAACGGGAGACTCAACGGGGAAAGCTCCTGGGACGTTGGCCGGCACGGAGGCAGGCCGTTTCGTTCTCGTGCGGCGTCCTGATAACATCCGCCCACTATCTCCTCCGGAGGGAGTCGGATGATCGGTCAAAAACTCTCGGACCGCTACGAAATAGTCTCGGAACTCGGCCGCGGTGGCATGGGGATCGTCTACCGCGCCACCGACCCCGTGCTGAGCCGTGATGTAGCGGTCAAAGTCGTCGCCCCGGAGCT
>SBFI01000260.1 GCA_006227875.1 Acidobacteriota bacterium | reverse complement strand
TTGACCGCCGGTCTGATGAATCTACTGCTGATCCTGGATGTGATGGATATCGCCCGAGGCAAGAAGGAGTAGCCTGGCCATGCCGCACAGCCATCTCTTTCTGATGACCCTGTACGCGCTGCTGGTCAGCGTTTTCTTCACTGTGCTCTGGAAGCGAGACCGGCGTAGCCAGCTCAAGATCTTCCTGCAGCTTTTTCTGGGGATGATGGTTGGCGGGATCCTCCTGGCCTGGTTGATGTTTCCCTTCCCTTCAGGCCCTCCGGCGCCGTTCCCTTCTTGAGCAGCGCCCAGGACCCGACATGGGCGGCAATGATCTACTGATAGTCGCGGGCGAGGCCTCTGGCGACTTGCATGGGGCGCGTCTCCTCGAAGAGCTTCGCCGTCTGCGGCCGGAGATAGCGGCATTTGGCTTGGGCGGTGAGGAGCTCAGCCGTGCGGGTCTGGATCCCGTTGCTCACAGCAGCGAGATAGCCGTCGTCGGCATCACCGAGGCCATAGGGGTGCTGAAACGGGCCCGTGAGATCTTCTCCTTGCTGTTGCAGGAGGTCGATCGTCGCAACCCGACCGCGGCAGTGCTCATCGACTCGCCCGATTTCAACCTCCGCCTGGCAAAAGCGCTCAAAAAGCGGGGTGTCGAGGTCATCTACTACATCAGTCCCCAGGTATGGGCCTGGAGGCGGGGGCGGGTCAAGTCGATCGCTCGCTGGGTGGACGAGATGTTGGTCATCCTCCCGTTCGAGGTCGACTTCTATCGAAAGAATGGTGTCGAGGCTATCGACGTCGGTCATCCTCTGGTCGACGAGGTACCCAGTCTGCCTCACGTCTGGGATCGGGAGGAATCGGCACCAGAACCGTTCCAGGTGGCCCTGCTTCCCGGATCTCGTGCGAGTGAGATCAACTCTATCCTGCGGACACTTCTGCGGGCCGCGGAGCAGCTGGCGCGGAACACGCCGGTGCGCCTGGTGCTGATCAAAGCACCTACGGTCAAACGCGACCAGATCGATCGAGTCCTGTCGGAATTCGATCTCGAGGTCGAGATCGTTGCAGACGACCGCTTTGAGCACATCGCCGCCTCACATCTGGCCCTCTGTGCTTCGGGTACGGCAACTTTGGAAGTCGGGCTGCTGGGCACTCCGATGATCGTCGTCTACCGCGTTGGTGCAGGAAGTGCCTTTGTGGGGCGGCTCATCATCCGTCTTCCTCACGTAAGTCTGGTCAACCTGGTCCTGGGGCGTGAAGTGGTACCCGAGCTCCTACAGGAGGATGCCTCACCCGAGGCCATTGCCTCCCGAGCCGGCTCTCTGCTGGGAGACACCAAAGAGATTAGAATGATGCGGAACGCACTTCAGGAGCTACGCGGTATGCTTGGCCAATCCGGTGCAAGCCGTCGAGCAGCCGAGCGGGTGTCCGACCACCTGGAGGAGTGATGCGGAATCAGAGGGAGCGCCAGCTGAAGCTTCTGCCCTTCCTGCTGGGGTATTTTCGACGCTACGCGATTTTGGCCGTCGTGGCGGCGTTCTTCGCTCTGCTGTACGGACTGTCGACGGCGATGATGATCTCGCTGGTCGACCCCGTCCTAGGAGAGGTCTTGCTGGCAGACGGTGTGACGCCGAGCGTCGTCGGGACGCTCACCAACGGACCGGACGAGGGCGACGGAGCCTCGGCCAATACTGCAAGTGGCCTCGAGGCAAAGATGGGTGGGCCGATCAGGGGACTCAACCTCAAGGCCCGTCTCGACGCAGCCTACTCTCGACTCAAAGAGACCTTTGGCGTCACCGACCAAACAGTTGTCTATTTCCTGCCGATTCTGGCCGTGATCGTCTTTCTGGGCCGGGGTCTGACCGGCTTTCTGAGCGCCTATGCCTTCCAGCAGATCGGCCTGCGGGTGACCACGGACATCCGTAACGATCTCTATTCGGTCATTCTCAGTCAGTCGAGTCGGTTCCACGCCGAACATCCATCCGGTGAGCTCATCAGCCGGATTGTCAATGATGTAGGGATGATTCAGACCGTCGTTTCCTATCGCGTCATCGACCTCGTACAGCAATCTCTGACCCTGGCGTTTCTGGTGGCGCTGCTGCTGTCGACCCACTTGCAGCTAGCCCTGATCTGTCTGATTCTCACTCCCATGTTCATCTTTCCAATTATTCGCTTTGGCAAGGGTATGCGGAAGAGCAGTCACCGCAGCCAGGAGCGGATGGCCGACCTGGCCAACCTCGTCGCCGAGAGTGTTCGCGGCCACCGAGTGGTCAAGGCCTTCAACATGGAGGAGTTCGAGTTCGACCGGTTCAAGCGGGTAACACGACGGCATCTCCGCATCAACCTCTGGGCGCAGCTCCTCTCGACCCTGTCCAGCCCGGTCGTCGAATCTCTCGGGGTTGTGGGAATGGCCGCGATGCTGGTCTACGCCGGCAGACAGATCCGCGCCGGTGAGCTGTCGGCCTCTCTGTTTGTCGCCTTTCTCGTCAACTTGATCTGGATGTACGAGCCGGTTCGCAAGCTCAACAAAGTAAATCTCGTTTTGCAGCAATCCCTGGCGGCGGCGCGAAGAGTCCACGACATCATGGAGATCCCCAACGAGATCGAAGAAGAGCCGGATGCGATCGAGCTGCTTGGAGTGGAGCAGGGCATCGTCTTCGACAAGGTCTCCTTTGCCTATGATGCCCCACGGGTTTTGCACGAGGTCGATCTCACTATCCGCAAGGGTGAGACCGTGGCGTTGGTCGGTCCGTCAGGGGCCGGCAAATCGACCCTGATCAATCTGCTCCCAAGATTCTTCGATCCCGATGCCGGCCGGGTGACCATCGACGGTATCGATATCCGGGATGTGACGCTCGACAGCTTGCACGCGGTCATCGGTATGGTTACTCAGGTCACGGTGCTGTTCGACGACACCATTCGCAACAACATCGCCTATGGCCGGCGCGATCTGCCGCTGGTGATGATTCGGGAAGCCGCCGCTGCGGCCTACGCCGACAAGTTCATCATGGAGATGCCCGACGGTTACGAGACCGTGATCGGGGAGTCGGGTCTGCGGCTGTCCAGCGGTCAACGCCAGAGATTGGCGATAGCGCGTGCGCTGCTCAAGAACGCGCCCATGTTGATTCTCGACGAAGCAACTTCCCATCTCGATTCGGAATCCGAGTATCTGGTGCAAAAGGCCCTGCACAACCTGATGCAGGGACGTACCACGCTCGTGATTGCTCATCGCCTGTCGACGGTGATGAGCGCGGATCGGATCGTGGTGCTGGATGACGGTCGCATCGTCGAAGGTGGGGCTCACGAGGAGCTGCTGAAGATGGAAGGTGTCTACCGACGCCTTTACGATCTGCAGTTCAATGTTTAGGTAAGGGCGGGCAGCCATGCGCAGCATGACCGGCTACGGGCAGGCGACAGGTGAGAATTCCACCTATCGCATCGCCGTTACGATTCGCAGCGTCAACCACCGATATCTCGATCTTGTCATCCGACTCAGAGACGAGCATCGGCATCTCGAAGCCCTCTTGAGGGAGTTGATCGGCGAGAGGTTGACACGGGGGCGGGTGGAGGTCCGGGTGGACATCGAAACGCTCGCCAGCCCGGAGATCAGCGTCGACTTGCGGGCCGATGCGGTCGAGGCGATCGAGCGAGCCGTTCGGGATCTGGCCAAGGGAGGTCTGGTCTCCGAGATCATCTCGCTCAGCGATCTCTTGCGCATACCGGACGTCGTCCGCGTGACTTCCTCGCCGGCAGTCTGGTCCGATGAGGACCGGGCACTCTTCGAGAGAGCCACCGCCGAGGCCCTGGACGAGGTGGTGGCGCTGCGCGCCCAAGAGGGGAAGGATCTCGCCCATTACCTCAGAGGGCACATCGACAAGCTCTCCGAGACGGTGAAGGAGATCGAAGCCAGGCGACCGGTATTTCAGCAGGAGCTTGCCACCAGGCTCGAGGAGCGGATCGGGGAGATGACCGACGTCGACAAGGTGCCGGCGGAAAGAATTGCCCAGGAGGTCGCCTTTCTGGTGGACCGAAGCGACGTCCAGGAGGAAGTCGACCGGCTCGGCTCTCATCTGGCCCACTTCCGCAAGCTGTTGGAGGAGGAAGGGGCGGTGGGGAAGCGTCTGGACTTTCTCTCGCAGGAGCTGCTGCGAGAGCTCAACACGCTCGGGTCCAAGGGTCGGGACGTGGAGACCATCCGCCTTGTTCTCGACGCCAAGCTGCTCTGTGAGCAACTGCGAGAACAGGTACAGAACATCGAGTAAGAGGGCGAACAATCTGATGGCGAGGGGCGAGCTTTTTATTGTTTCGGCGCCTTCCGGCGCCGGCAAGTCGACTCTTATCCGCAAGGCGATCGAAGGGCTGGCGGGGCACCGGGGGGTGACGTTCTCAGTGAGCCACACGACGCGAAGGCCACGCGCCGGGGAAGTCGAGGGGAAGGACTACTACTTCATCGACCGTGAAGCCTTCGAGAAGATGATAGCCGAGGACAGATTCCTCGAATGGGCCAATGTCTATGAAGAGTTCAAGGGCACCTCATGCGATGAGGTGCTGCCCAGGCTCGAGCAGGGAATCGACGTCATTCTCGATGTCGACGTACAGGGTGCTGAACAGGTGATGGAGCGGTTCCCCGAGTCCATCGGAATCTTCATCCTGCCTCCCGGCCCGCAGGAGTTGAGCAGACGTCTCCACGAGCGTGGTCTGGACGAGGAGCAGGAGATCGCTCGTCGATTGGCCGTATCTCTTTGGGAAATCAAGCGTTATCCGCAATATCAGTATGTTATTATCAACGACGATCTGGACCGGGCCAGTGATCACCTGACGGCCATCATCCTCGAAAAGCGCCCACAGCTCGAACGCCAGAAAGAGAGGGTCGAGCAGATCCTGCGAGATTTCGAGGCTGCGCACGGCACAGAATGACGTTGGTGGAGCCGGTTGGCGGTCTGAAAAGGCAAGAAACACAAGGAGAAGTTTGACATTATGGACAGAATGCCCGAAAGAATCGACAGTAAGTTTCGCTATGTTCTTCTGGCCGCCCTGCGCGCGGAGCAGATGATGCGTGGAGGGCGGCCAAAGATCGATATGGGGGCCAAGAAGTCCACGCGAGTGGCCATGGAGGAGATCTCCAACGATCTCGTGGACTGGGGGATGGGCCCCGCCGAAGAAGAGCTGTTGGAAGTGGAGGAAGAGGCGCTCGAAATCGAAGCATGATTCCCGGGTCGAACATCCTTCTTGGTGTCACCGGTGGCATCGCCGCCTTCAAGGCGGCCGAGCTGGTTCGCCGTCTAAAGGAGCGCGGCCACGATGTGCGATGTGTCATGACTCGCAGCGCCGAGGCGTTTATCACCCCTCTGACCCTGGAAGTCTTGAGCGGTCACCCCGTCTATCGGGAAGAGTATCTGCAACCCGACAACAGTGGGGAAGAGCTTCACATCAGTGCAGCCGAATGGGCCGACCTCCTGTGTGTGGCGCCGGTGACCGCACATACTCTGGCGCGTTTGGCGCTGGGCCTTGCCGACGATTTTCTGACCACCACTGCGCTCGCCTTTTCCGGCCCGCTGGTGTTGGCTCCTGCCATGCACACAGGGATGTGGCAAAAGGAGTCGGTACAGGGCCACCTGGAAGTTCTGAAGGGTCGGAGTGCTCATGTCGTGGGGCCGGTCGTCGGCGCGCTGGCCTCCGGCGAGACCGGCATGGGCAGAATGGCGGACCTGGAGTCGATCGTTCTGGAGGTCGAGCTGGCCCTGGGCGACCGGGACCTGGTCGGCAAGACGGTGCTGGTCTCTGCCGGGCCGACACAGGAGCCCCTGGACCCGGTGCGCTACCTGTCGAACCGCTCGAGTGGCCGGATGGGGTTTGCCTTGGCCGAGGCGGCGGCCCGACGAGGCGCGCGGGTGGTGCTGGTAGCCGGACCGGTCGATCTGGAGACTCCCCCCGGTGTCTCTCGAGCCGATGTGGTGACGGCCCGCGAGATGCGCGACACCATCAACGAGCTGGCACTGGATGCCGATGTCATCATCATGGCGGCGGCGGTTTCCGACTTTCGTCCCAGCGAAGTGAGCGACAAGAAGCTCAAGAAGAGAGCGGGCATGCCGCAGCTGTCCTTGGAGAGCAATCCCGATATCCTGGCCGGCCTAGAGGACCTGGCGCCGCATGCTCTTCGCATCGGCTTTGCCGCCGAGACGGGGGACACACTCGAAGAAGCCCGCGGCAAGCTCGAGGCGAAAAACCTGCACTTCATCATCGCCAACGATGTCTCCCGCAGCGACATCGGCTTCGACAGCGAGCACAACGAGGTCACCGTTCTCGGACCGGCTCGGGCGCCTGTCTTCTTCTCCCGGCAATCGAAGCGCGCCCTGGCTGTCAAGCTCATGGACCTCTTCAGCGAGGCATTGAAGAAGCGTGAGGGGGCCCCTGCACCCACCCGTGGCTGAGCTTCTCGACTACCTGCGGGCCATCGGGTTCGAGGATCTGTATCTTTCCCAGCCGGCCGAGCGGACGAATCGGGTCGAAGAGGTGGAAGCGAGTCCGCTTCGGGGTGCCGAGGAGCGGCAACGGGAGCTCGAAGCGCTTGCCGCCCGGGCCACCGGTTGCACGCTCTGCCCACTGAGCGAGCACCGCAACAAGGTCGCCTTCGGCGCCGGCGACCCGAATGCCGATCTCATGTTCATCGGCGAGGGGCCGGGGGCCGAAGAGGATCGCCAGGGTCTGCCCTTTGTCGGCCGCGCTGGCGAGCTGTTGACCAAGATCATCCAGGCCATCGATTTGACCAGAGAAAAGGTCTACATCGCCAACATCGTCAAGTGTCGGCCGCCCGGGAATCGGGATCCCCAGCCCGAGGAGGTGGCGGCCTGTCGGCCCTATCTGGAGGCGCAGATCGACAATATACAGCCAAAGGTCATCGTGCTTCTCGGCAAGGTCGCTGCGCAAACCCTACTGGGGACCGACTACACATTGGGCCGGATGAGGGGACAGTGGTACCACGTGCGCGGGATCGAGACCCGGGTGACCTATCACCCGGCGGCACTGCTGCGAAATGCCTCTTTCAAGCGTCCGACCTGGGAGGACATGCAGATCATTCGCGACCGGCTGCAAGAGCTCAGCTGATCGTGCAAGATTGCTAGAATCACGGCAATGGATCCCCAGACAGCCTCGACTTCGAGTGTGATCGTCTCCGAGCCGTCCGAGCAGAGACCGGAGATCAGTGTTCTCGTGCCGGTCCTCGACGAGGCCGAAACGATCAAACTGCTGGCCGCCAAGGTGGCGGAGGTGCTCGAGCGCCTGGGTCGACGGTTCGAGATCATCTTTGTCGATGACGGCTCGACCGACGAGACCTCAGAGCGGGTCAAGGAGGCTCACGAGACCGATCCGCGGGTCAAGTTGGTGAGGCTGCGGCGCAACTTCGGCAAGGCGGCAGCGCTCTGCGCCGGTCTCGACATCTCTGCCGGTGACATGATCGTCACCATGGACGGGGATCTCCAGGACGATCCGGAGGAGATCCCGAGCTTTCTCCAGCAGCTCGAGGAGCAGGATCTGGATCTCGTCTCGGGCTGGAAGCGTGACCGCCAGGATCCGATGTCCAAGCGGTACCCGTCGAAGCTGTTCAACTGGGCCACGCGCAAGCTGGCACAGGTGGATCTCCACGACTTCAACTGCGGATTCAAAGCCTACCGGCGGGAGGTTCTGGAGCAGATCTCGCTGTACGGCGAGCTGCACCGGTACATCCCGGTGCTGGCGAGCCGCAAGGGGTTTGCCGTGGGCGAGATCCCGGTGGTTCACCACGCTCGCAAACATGGCGAAAGCAAGTATGGCTGGGACCGCTTCTACAAAGGTCTGCTGGACCTCATCACGGTGCTGTTCATCACCAGGTACACGCGGCGCCCACTTCATCTGTTCGGGCTCATCGGTCTCGGGGCGCTGGCTGTCGGCTTTGGTATAAACCTCTACCTCGCCATCCTCTGGTTCAACGGGGAGTCGCTGTCGAATCGGCCACTCTTGCTGCTCGGTGTGCTGCTGATGCTTCTCGGCATCCAGGTCGTGACCACGGGTCTGATCGGCGAGATGATCACCCTCAAGAACTTCCGCGGCTCCGACAGCTATTCGGTCAAGGAACGGGTGCTCTGACCTGAACATTCTTTTCCTCACGCAGACCTATCCTCGGTATCCAGACGACACCTCCGGACCCTTTATTCGGGATCTGGCGCGAGGTCTGGTCGAGGCCGGCGACTCGGTGACGGTGCTGACCCCGCATGCACCCGATGTTCGAGAGCGGTGGCAGGAGGAAGGTGTCGAGGCGGTCAGCTTTCGGTACGCTCCCGAGAGCTACGAGGTCTTGGGCTACAGCCGAAGCTTGAGCTCCGACGAGACCATCCGCGTCGGAGCCGGACTGGTGACGCCACTCTATCTCGCAGCGGCCCGGCGTGCCTTGAAGCGGCTGTTGGCGAGCACAAAATTCGACCTGCTCCACGCCCACTGGGTGGTGCCCAACGGTCTTGTAGCCGCGCCGGTGGCGAGCAGGGTGCCGCTGGCTATCGGTCTACATGGCAGCGATGTCTTTCTCGCCGAGCGTCCCCTGGTACGGCAGCTCGTCGGTCGGGCCCTTGGTCGCTCGCGGCTGGTGACTGGTTGCTCTCCCGAGCTGGTCGAGCGGGTCTGTGCTTTGGGGTTCGAGCGTCAGCGGGCGCGGGTCATCCCTTATGGCGTGGACACAGCGAAGTTCTCGCCGGGAGATGAAGGGCGGACCGCCTGGCGAGACGAGTTCGGTATCCCGGCCGATGCGGTTGTCGGTCTGTCGGTCGGGAGGATGGTCACCAAGAAGGGCTACCATGTCCTGATGAAGACCCTTGCCGAGGTGATGGCACTCGACACGAGCCTCCATCTCGTGCTGGCGGGTGGGGGCGATCTTCTCGCAGAGCTCGAGAGCGCCTCTCAGCCGTGGCGTGATCGGGTGCATTTCCCGGGGGCCGTACTCCGGGACAGGCTGCCCGATCTCTACCGGGCCGCTGATTTCTTTCTGCTGCCGGCGGTCCACGACGCCAAGGGCAACGTCGACGGGCTCCCCAACGTAATCCTCGAGGCCATGGCAACCGGTCTGCCGGTGGTGGCCTCCGGAATATCGGGTATCCCACTGGCCATCACCGATGGTGTCGAGGGTTTGTTGGTGGAGGAAGAGGATCCGACGGGTCTGCTGGAGGCGATCTCACAGCTGGTCGGAAACCGGGAACGGCGGCGGGGGATGGGAGACGCGGCCAGAGCTCGAGCGGAGAGCGAGTTGACCTGGGCGGCGGTAGCCGCAAGGTACCGCCAAGCCTACGACGAGGCCTTGGCCGAGCCACAGATGGAGTAATCCTTCCCGGAGGAGGTTTTGTGACTGAGATTGGATCGACCTGGGCGCGTCGTCTTGTCTGCTCGGCCACCGGCGTCACCGCCGACATCGATCATCCGACTTTTCTCTCCCCTGCCAGCGCTCCCTGGCTGGTGGAGTACGAGCTCGATGCCGCTCGCGGGGCGGCCTGGAAGGAGGCTCTCGCCGAGCGCCCTTGGACCCTGTGGCGGTATCGGGAGCTCCTCCCGGTCGTCGACTTCGAGTCGCGAGTCGATCTTGGCGAAGGGGGAACGCCGATCATCCCCCTGCACCGACTGCGGCCCGAAGAGATAGAGGTCTGGCTCAAGGAGGAGGGAGGAAACCCCACCGGTTCGTTCAAGGCGAGGGGCCTTTCGCTGGCCGTGAATCGTGCCCGCGAGCTGGGGGGAACCGGTGTCCAGCTCCCCAGCGCGGGGAATGCCGCCATTGCGCTGGCCGCCTACGCCGCCGCTGCCGGGCTTCCCGCCCGAGTGGCGATACCCGACGACACGCCGGCCGAGGTCGAGCGACGGTGTCGGCTGCACGGTGCCGAGGTCTTTACCGGTGGCAAGACACTGGTGGAATCGGCGGCACGTCTGGCCGAGCTGGGCGGTGGCTACTGGAATCTGTCGACGCTCAAAGAGCCCTATCGGGTAGAAGGAAAGAAGACCATGGGTCTGGAGCTGGCAGAGCAGTTTCACTGGCAGCTGCCCGACTGGATCATCTACCCGACCGGTGGTGGGACCGGCATCGTGGGGATGCACAAGGCTTTTGCCGAGCTCGAAGCGCTGGGTCTCGTGAGCGGTCCCCGGCCGCGGTTTGCCGTCGTGCAGATGAGCGGTTGCGCGCCCATCGTCAAAGCCTTCGAGGCCGGTGCCGACAAGGCCGAGCCCTGGGAGAACCCGAAGACGAACGTCTGGGGCCTGCGGGTTCCCCAGGCCATTGGGGATTTCCTCATCCTCGGGGCTCTGAAGGAGACCGAGGGTGCGGCCGTCTCAATTTCGGAGCAGGAGGTCGAAGAGCTGCAGGCCCGGGCGGGCAGGGAGGAGGGGCTGCTGGTGGGGCCCGAAGGGGCCGCTGCTCTGGCCGCGCTCTTCTGGTTGGCCGCCGATGGAAAGATCGAGGCGGGCCAGCGGGTCGTGGTCTTTCAGACTGGTCATCCGGCCAACTATGGATGAGCTGTCACATCGTCTACGAGAATTTGTCGAGCGACTGACGGCCGAGGAGCCGGTCTCGGCCGCTTCGGTGCTGGTCGGCACTGCCGATCGAGTGGAAGGGGAGGCGTTTGCGGGAAGATTGAGATCGGGATCGCCGGCGGGGCCCGATCAGGGCACCCTCTTCGATCTTGCCTCGATAACCAAGCCCTTTATGGCAACGCTGGCTCTTCTCCTGGAAGGGCAGGGTCACTTGTCTCTGGAGCAGACCGTCGGCGAAGTCTGGGCACAGGCCAACGCGCGGCTGGCACACAAGACACTGGCCGGGCTGCTTCGCCACGGTGCCGGTTTCCAGGCCTGGGCACCGCTCTATCACTCTTGCCAATTGCCCGAGGAGGTCGGCGAGCTGCTGCTCGGCAGCCAATTGCTCATAGACGAGCCGGATCTGTACAGCGATCTGGACTACATCCTCTGGGGCCTGGCGGCGGAGAGCCGGCTCGGACGGTCGCTCGCCGACCTCGCCGTCACCCACCTGGCTCCGGTGCTCGCGAGCGGGGCGCTGGTGGTCAGACCGGGTCCCGGTGCAGCGGTGGCCGAGTGTCTGCTGGATACCGCGCGCGAGGTCGAGCTGGCCGCCGGTCTGGGAATTGAGCTCGAGCTGCGGCCCCGACCGGAGCCGGGAGAGCCGCAGGACGGCAACGCCAGGTTCCTCGGTGGTCTTGGCGGTCACGCAGGACTGTTTGCCACTGCCAGGGCGGTCTGGGGATTGGCGCGTGAGTGGCTGCAGCCTCGTGTTTTGGCCGAGGCGGCGGTGGAAAAGGCGCTGTCCGGCTCCGGTCCGTTTCTCCTGGGATGGCGCCGACCGCGGGAAGAAGGCCGGGACGGCCAAGCCTTGGGCGCGGAGGCGTTTGGGCACATCGGTTTTACCGGTGGCAGCGTATGGATCGATCGGGGAACCGGCCGGATCTGGGTGCTGCTGGCTCACCGGACGCTGGTGACCGCTGACCTCGACCCTTGGCGCCGCGAGCTCGTTGAGCTAGCGTTCTAGATCTGTCGAGAGGAGATTGACATCCATGGACAGAGAGCAGCTGGTGCTCGTTGACGGGGTGAGGACACCCATGGCCGAGTTCAACAGCTCGTTTGCCGGTGTCTCGGCCATCGATTTGGGAGTGCACGCGGCCAAGGCGGTGCTGGAGCGCACCGGGATCGAGCCCGAGGAGATCGACCACACCGTGGTCGGCAACGCGCTACAGACCTCCCCCGATGCCATCTATGGCGCCCGTCATGTGGCGCTCAAGGCCGGTGTTCCAGAGGAGATGCCAGCGCTGACGGTGAACCGTCTCTGCGGCTCGGGTATCCAGTCGATCATCAGCGGTGCCCATGCCATCTGGGCGGGTGAGGCCAAGACCTGCTTGGTGGGTGGCATGGAGAACATGTCCCAGTCACCGCACTGTATCTGGGGGGCTCGTCGCGGCTTTCGCGGTCTGGGGCAGGGCAAGCTCGAGGATCTGCTCAAGATCGCTCTCCTGGACAGCTACTGCGGTCTGTATATGGCCGAGACCAGCAACAATCTCGCCCGCGAGTTCGATATCAGCCGCGAGCAGCAGGACGAGTTTGCGGTCACGAGTCAGCAACGCGCGGAGGCGGCCTGGGAGGCCGGCCGACTGGCGGAGGAGGTGGTGCCGCTGGAGGTGGGGAAGGGACGCCGAAAGAAGACGATCGACAGGGACGAGCACATGCGCCCGGGTACCGAGCTCGAGACGCTGGCCGGGTTGCCGACGGTTTTTGGCGAGGACAGTTTTGTCACCGCCGGCAACGCCTCGGGAATCGTCGACGGCGCGGCCATGATGGTGTTGACCACCGAGGAGGCGGTCAAGGCGCGGGGGATTTCACCGCTCGGCCGGATCGTCTCCTGGGCCGTGGTGGGGGTCGAGCCGTCACGAATGGGCATCGGCCCGGTACCGGCCATCCGGAGCGCCCTCACCAATGCCGGGTTGGAGCTCGCCGATATGGATCTGATCGAGATCAACGAGGCCTTTGCCGGCCAGATCCTGGCCGTGATCAAGGCGCTCGAGCTGGATGTGGAAAAACTCAACGTCAATGGGGGTGCGATCGCACTCGGTCATCCGTTGGGAGCCTCGGGCACGCGTATCGTGCTGACGCTGCTCAAAGAGCTTCGCCGACGGGGCGGGGGTGTCGGGGTGGCGTCGGCCTGTATCGGTGGCGGTCAGGGCATAGCCATGGTGGTGGAGGCGAAATGATCGATCTCAGCGACCGTCGAGTCTTGATCACCGGCGGCAGCCGGGGGATAGGTGCCGCCTGCGCCCGCTCTTTCGCCCACGCCGGGGCGACCGTGATGGTCCACTACCGGAGCAACGAAGAGGC
>SBFI01000144.1 GCA_006227875.1 Acidobacteriota bacterium | reverse complement strand
CTGTCGCCGCCGGCCAGGACCCTGGAACAGGTGATGACCCGCTCGATCATCAAGGTCAACACCGATACCGATCAGGAAGAGGTGGCGCAGTTGGCGGCACGGTACAACCTGCTGGCCGTCCCGGTGACCGACGAAGCCAATCATCTGGTCGGTATCGTCACCCTCGACGACATCATCGACGTGGTCAAAGAAGAGGCGACCGAGGACATCTTCAAGATGGTCGGTACCACCGACGACGAGCTGGTCTATCAAGACCGTTCGTTACGAGTGGCGGGCTTTCGCCTCCCTTGGCTATTGGTCAACCTGGTCGGTCTGCTGCTTGCCGGCCTGCTCATCGAGCATTTCCAGGTGACGCTGAAAGAGGCGCTCTTTCTCCTCACCTTTGTGCCCGTGATAATGGGTATGGGTGGCAACATCGGCAGTCAGACCGCCACCATCGCGGTCAGGGGGCTGGCCACCGGTCGGGTTACCCTCGACGACGGTGGGGTGCGCACTTTTCTCTGGCAGCAACTGAAGGTGGGCGCCATACTGGCCCTGGCCTGTGCCGCAGTGGTAGCGATCGGAGCCTGGCTTCTCGAGGGCCAGCTGGCCTATGCGGGTGTCGTTGGAGCCTCGATGTTTCTGGCGGTAGTGCTGGCGTCGGTCAACGGTGCGATCGTCCCCGTCATCTTCGACCGTCTGGGGATCGATCCGGCGGTTGCCGCCGGGCCGCTGGTGACCACCTCAAACGACATTACCGGCATCGTCATCTACTTCGGCCTCGCCTCGTTTTTCATCGATCTGCTGGTGCGGTGAGCAGCGAGGCGCCGCCCTTGCCCTCTGGACATGCAGCTTCAAAGCAGCGACGCCATCATCCTGGACGTGGTCGATCTGCACGACTACGACCGGATCGTGACCTTTCTGACCCGAACCCACGGCAAGAAGAGGGGGGTTGCACGCGGGGCCCGACGCAAATACAGTCGTTTTGCGGGCCAGCTCCAGCCCCTGGCCAAAGTCCATGTGACCTGGCTGGAGAAGGAGCAGAGCGAGTTGGTGCGCGTCTCGTCGGTCGAGCTGGAACGCTCGCCAAGCGGGCTGCATAATGATCTGGAGGGCATTCTGCTGGGCAGCTACCTGGCGGATCACATGCTGGAGTTCGCCCAGGAGAACGAAGCCAACGACCATCTGTTCAGGCTTCTGGACTCCACTCTCGATGCCCTGCTGGCAGATGTCGATCGAGCGCTGGCGGCCCGCTACTACGAGGCGTGGGTGCTCAGGATTGCCGGCGTCTTTCCGGCACCTCGTGAATGTCCCGGCTGTGGGCGCGGGCTGGAAAAGCGTGAGGTCGGTCTGGCGGAGCGAGGTGAAGGTCTCGTCTGCCGCGATTGCGGCGGTGGCAGCTGGCGACCGCTGGCGCCTGAGACGGTGGAGTTCTTGCTGAGGATCGGTAACGAGAATCTGATGAGATTGCAGCGGAGAAGCCCGAAGGCCGTGACCCTCGACGAGGTCGAGTCCGTCTGTGCCCAGGTGCGGCGGAGCTTCTTGCAGCGAGAGCTCAAGAGCTACCGGGTCATCCGCGAGACACTTGCCGGTATCCAGGAGTGACAGCCCAGATGCAGAGCTTCCAGGAATTGATCCTCCGCTTGTCGGAGTTTTGGGCCGCGCAGGGTTGTGTTCTGCAGCAGCCCTACGATCTCGAGGTCGGGGCGGGGACCATGCATCCCGACACCTTTCTGCGCTCGTTGGGTCCCGAGCCCTGGAACGTGGCCTACGTCCAGCCGTCACGGCGTCCGGCCGACGCCCGCTATGGTGAGAACCCTTTCCGGTTGGGGAAGCACTACCAGTTCCAGGTCATTCTCAAACCGGCACCCAAGGAAGTGCAGCGGCTCTATATCGACAGCCTCGAGGCGCTGGGCATCGACCTCGAGGTCCACGACCTTCGATTCGAGGAGGACAACTGGGAGGCGCCGACCCTGGGGGCCTGGGGTGTCGGCTGGCAGGTGATGCTGGACGGGATGGAGATTACCCAGTTCACGTACTTCCAGCAGGCGGGTGGGATGGATCTGGCGCCGATCAGCGCCGAGCTCACTTATGGACTCGAGCGCATCACCATGTTCCTGGGTCTGTCGCGCTCGGTATACGACATCGATTGGGTGCCGGGTGGAGTCGACTATGGACAGGTCAGACACCAGGACGAGCTCGAATTCTCCAAGTACTACTTCGAGCTGGCCGACGTGGACTTTCTCAGGCAGCAGTTCGACGGCTTCGAGCGGGAGTCGCAAAGTTGTCTGGAGCAGGGTGTCGTACTGCCGGCCTACGAATTCGCCCTCAAGTGCTCTCATGCTTTCAATGTCCTGGACTCGAGGGGTGCCGTCTCGGTGACCGAGAGAGTAGAGCTCATCAAACGGGTGCGGAATCTCGCCGTGGCTTGTGCCGAAGCTTTTGTGGAAAGCCGGGAGCAACTCGGCTTCCCGCTACTCGAGGCGGGGGCAAAGCGTCATGCCTGACTCCGAGTTCCTACTCGAGGTGCGCTGTGAGGAGATTCCGGCGCGGATGCTCGAGCCGGCGATTCGACAGCTCGCCTCCCGTCTCTTCGAGCAGTTGCTGGCCAGCAATGTCGCCCCGGGGGAAGTTCAGACCGGATTTACACCCCGGCGGCTGATGGTTCTCTTGAAGGGCGTGCCGGAGCGCGAGCCCGACAGAGCGGAAGTCAAGATGGGGCCGCCCGTGGCGGCGGCATTCGACCAGGCCGGGAAGCCGACGGCTGCCGCCACCGGCTTTGCCAAGAAGTGCGGCATCCGGGTCGAAGATCTGGAAAGGGTCGAGAACGAGAAGGGAGAGTACGTCGTGGCAGAGCACAAGATCGAGGGGCGCCCCACGATCGATGTGCTCTCCCAGGTCGTGCCCCAGATACTTCGTGATCTCGACTGGGCCAAGACCATGCGCTGGGGCTCCGGCGACGGGCCCTGGGTGCGTCCGGTTCACAGCCTGATCGCCCTGTTTGGCGGCAACGTAGTGCCGTTCGAGCTCTTTGGCGTGACCTCGGGTGACAGCACAGCCGGTCATCCGGTCCTGTCGCCACAGGACTTCGCGGTCAAGGGCGGCTCGGACTACCGCCGCAAAATGAGCCGGCGTGGAATCGAAGTCCGCTTCGAGGCGCGCAAGAAGAAGCTGCTCGAGCAGATGAACGAGGCGGCCGACGGGCTGGGAGGGGAGTTGGTGGAAGACGCCGCCTTGCTCGCCAAGCTGGCTTCGATCTGCGGGATTCCCGGGGTGATCGTCGGCCGGTTCGACCCGACTTTTCTCACCCTACCGCGGGAGGTGCTGATCACCAGTCTGCGGGATCATCAGAGTGCGTTCACACTGGAGTCCGACGGCAAGCTTCTGTCCTGCTTTCTGACCGTGATGGATCGTCCCGACGATCCAGCCGGGAGCGTGCAGGCCGGCAACGAATGGGTGGTCGAGGCCCGTCTGGCCGATGCCAAGTTCTTCTACGAAGAGGACAAAAAGACCTCGCTCGCCGACCGCCGTGCAGGTCTCGACCAGCTGGTCTTTCACGCCCGGCTAGGCAGCTATGCCGACAAGACCGCCCGTATCACGCAGCTGAGCGAGGTGCTCTGCCAGGCGCTCGGATGGGAGAAGGAGCAGGAGGCGGTAGCCCAGGCCGCCGAGCTCCTGAAGTTGGATCTCACCACCGAAATGGTCAAGGAGTTCACCTCCCTGCAGGGTGTGATGGGTGGCATCTACGCCCGGGAAGAGGGTCTTCCCGAGCCGGTCTGGCAGGCCATCTACGACCAGTATCTACCGGCTTCGACCGACGACCCGATTCCACGCAGCCCCGAAGGTCAGTTGACGGCCATCGCGGATCGGGTCGACACCCTGGTCGGTATCTTTGGCCTCGGTCTGATTCCCACGGGTAGCCGGGATCCGTTTGGCCTGCGGCGTGCGGCGCAGGCTGTTGTCCGTATTCTTCTGGAGGGGGATCTGTCCATCGATCTGGATCTGGTGGCGGCACAGGCGGTACTGCTCTACGGAGATCGCCTGGAGAAGAGTGGTGAAGAGATCCTGACCTCGCTCAGACCCTTCTTTCACGACCGCGTCCGTTATCTCCTGGGTCTGGAAGGCTACGACTACGACTCCATCGAGGCGGCCCTGGCCGTCGGTTCGAGCAGCCTGCCCGATCTGCGCTCGCGGGTCGATGCGCTGCATAGTGTTCGTCAGGAGTCCGACTTCCTGGCCGTGGTGCTGGCGGCCAAGAGAATCGCGAATATCATCAAAGAGGCGCCGGAGCAGACGCTGCGGGAAGATCTGCTCAAGGAAGAGGCCGAAAAGAATCTCTACCGCGCTTCTCGTCAGCTGAGGTCGGAGATCGAGGCCGCCGAAGCCGCTGGGGACTACGAAAGTGGTTTCCGACACATTGCCGAGTTTGCCGATGTTCTGGACGATTTTTTTGTCAAAGTCCTGGTTATGGACGAAAATCGCGACTTGCGATTCAATCGGATTGCGCTCTTGCAGTCGATTCATCGTACGATCTCGCGTGCAGCACGTCTCACCGAGATCGTGGTCGACAAAGCCGAGCTGAGAGGGCGCAACACCGATATGCAGGTGGACTGACCGCTGCAGTCGTTCGAGTCGTCTAACAGAAAAGCCTAAAAGGTGTAGGAGCTGATCAAGCCATGGGTAACAAGTACGTCTATTTCTTTGGTGGTGGCAGTGCCGAGGGGCGGGGAGACCAGAAGGAGCTTCTGGGTGGAAAAGGAGCTGGTCTGGCGGAGATGAGCGGATTGGGGCTTCCAGTACCACCCGGATTCACCCTGACCACCGCGGCCTGCATTCACTATCATGCCAACGATGGCAAGTACCCGGAGGGAC
>SBFI01000300.1 GCA_006227875.1 Acidobacteriota bacterium | reverse complement strand
CAGAACGCCATGCGGATCAGCTGGACCCGTCAGGAGGTCGACGAGCGTCTGCAGATGATCATGAAGGAGATCCATCGCACCTGTGTCAAGTACGGCACACAGGACGACTTCATCAACTACATCGACGGCGCCAACATCGGAGGCTTTATCAAGGTCGCCGACGCCATGCTCGACCAGGGCGTGGTCTGACCCTGACATAACGCACATTAAAGGGACAGTTCCCCTATTTCCGGGAATAGGGGAACTGTCCCCAATTTTCGATGGGGCCTCAGCTTTACCCAGGGGGTAAACTTGGGTCAGTATGGCCATCCGTCATCAGATCCTCAAGGATCGCCGCTTTCACGACCTGATGCCCTACCGGGTGCGCGAGATCCTTCTGGTCTCGTCGCCCTACGACGCCTTTATTCTGGAAGAGGACGGTCAGCTCACCGAGCAGGTCTTCTTCGAGTACCGGGACGTGAGCCTCTCGGGCCCGCCGCGGGTGACCCACGCCGCGACCGGTGAAGACGCCCTGCGGATGCTCAAGACGCGGCGCTTCGACCTCATCCTGACCATGACCAGCCTCGCCGATATGGGCGTCAACGCCTTTGGCCGGCGGGTCAAGAAGCTGCGCCCGGGGCGACCGGTGGTGCTGCTGGCTCTCGACCGCAAGGAGCTCGACCGAGCGAGCAACCTGCTCGACCCGAACGCAATGGACGGGGCTTTTCTCTGGGTCGGTGACTCGCAGATCCTGCTGGCGATCATCAAATACATCGAAGACAAGCAGAACGTCGATCTGGACATCCAGCACGGCAACGTGCGGGTGATCATCATGATCGAGGACTCCCCCCGCTACTACTCGTCCTTTCTGGGGATGATCTACAAGGAGCTCATGACCCAGTCGCACTCACTCTACAGCGAGGGGGTCAACGAGCTCCACCGCCGTATGTACATGCGCTCCCGACCAAAGATTCTCCACGCCACCAACTACGAAGAGGGGGTAGAGCTCTTCGAGCGCTACGGCGAGAACGTGCTGGCGGTGATCACCGACGTCCGGATCCCCAGGGATGGCCAGCTCGATCCCGACGGCGGTCTCGACTTCGCCCGCTATGTGCGCAAGTACGATCCCGAGTTCCCGGTCCTGCTGCAGTCGGCGGAGGCCGAGAACGCGGAGAAGGCCGAGGCCATAGGCGCCACCTTTGTCAACAAGAACTCCTCCAGTCTTCTGGCGGATATTCGCAGCTTTTTCCGCCGCAAGCTCGGCTTTGGCGATTTCGTCTTCCGCAATCCCGACGGTGTGGAGCTGGCTCGAGCCAAAGACGTGCGGGATCTCGAGCGTCATCTGGCGGTCATCCCCGAAGAGTCGATCGTCTACCACGCCTCCCACAATCATTTCTCCGTCTGGTTGATGGCCCGCAGCGAGTTCGAGGCCGCAGAGCGACTGAGGCCGCGGCAGATCTCCGACTTTCCCAGCGTCGAGGCCACCCGCGAGTTCCTCATCAATCTGTTGCGCGAGACTCAGCGGACCGCCCACCGCGGCGTGATCTCGGACTTCGACCGGACGCAGTTCGACGAGACCCTGTTCTCGCGCATCGGCCAGGGATCGCTTGGCGGCAAAGCTCGGAGCATTGCCTTTCTCAACCTCAATCTGGCTCACAGCGACGCTCGGGATTTTGGCGGCATGTCGGTACGGATCCCCAAGACGGTGGTCATTACCACCGACAAATTCGACGAGCTGATGGACAGCAACGATCTCCACGAATTCGCCTACGGCTCCGACGACGATAATCAGATCGCACAGAGATTCCTGGAGAGCCGGATCGCCGATGACCTACGCAGTGATCTGACCTTTATCGCCCATCACATCGAAGGGCCGCTAGCCATACGCTCGTCAAGCCTGCTCGAGGACTCGTTGCACCAGCCCCTGGCTGGGATCTACAGCACGTTGATGATTCCCAACAGCAGCCGGGACCCCGAGGTGCGTCTGCGCGAGATCAGCAACGCCATCAAGCTCGTCTACGCCTCGACCTTTTTTCAAAACGCCAAGAGCTTTCTTGCCAGCACCGGCAATCGGGTGGAAGAGGAGAGGATGGGAGTGATCATCCAGGAGTTGATCGGCCGCCGCCATGGCGATCGCTTCTACCCGAGCTTTGCCGGCTTGGCCCAGTCGCGCAACTTCTATCCCATCGGACCGCAGCAGGCCGAGGATGGGGTGGTGACGGCGGCCCTCGGTCTCGGCCGTTTGGTGGTCGACGGCGGCCTGGCGTTGCGCTTCAGCCCCCATCACCCACAGGTTCTGCCCCAGCTGGCGACGGTAAAGTCGATCATGGAGAGCACGCAGCGGGTCTTTTATGCTCTGGACATGGAGGGAGATTCCGGCGACGAGATCGCCGATCTCTACAGCAATGTCCGCACCTACGATCTCAAGGAAGCCGAGCTCGACGGGACCCTGCTGCCGGTCGGCAGCGTCTTCTCCGCCGACGACCAGCAATTGCGCGACGATCTGGCTCTGCCCGGCCCCCGCATCGTGACCTTTAGCAATATCCTCAAGCACAAAGCGGTGCCTCTGGCCGAGGCATTGGCAAACGTGCTGGAGATTGCGGAGCAGGGGCTCGGCTCAGCGGTCGAGCTCGAGTTCGCCTGCGACATGGGTGACTGGGGCCGGCCGATGCGCCCCGGCCGGGAGCGCAGCCACCCCGAGCTCTATCTTCTCCAGGTGAGGCCGTTTGGCACCCGGGCTTCGCCGACCGAGGTGAAGAAGATCGAATTCGAGCAGGAACAGGCCTTGTGCTCGTCCAACAGGAGCCTCGGTCACGGAATAGAGGACACCATCCGCGACATCGTGTATGTCCGTCGTGACTGCTGGGAGGCGGCCCAGAACAATGCCATCGCCGCCGAGGTCGGCGAGCTCAACAAGCTGCTGGGAGAGCGCCGGCCGTATGTGGTCATCGGTCCCGGACGTTGGGGTACCGCCGATCCCTGGCTGGGAATCCCGGTCCAGTGGTCACAGATCTCCAATGTCCGGGTGATCGTCGAGGCCTCACCGACCGGCTACGACGTCGAGCCCTCCCAGGGGACACATTTTTTCCAGAACATCACCTCGCTCCGGATCGGCTATCTCACTCTGCCACCCGGCGCCGACAAGGCACAGACCGACGGTGACAGCTTTCTGGACTGGGAGTGGCTCGACAAGCAGCCGGCGACCAATGAGACCCGGCATCTCAGACACCTGCGGCTCGACAAACCACTCACCATCTTGCTCGACGGCCGTCAGGGCAAGGGAGTCATCCTCAAACCAGCCGCTATCCACTGACCGTGATCAGACGGACGGGGTGCTGAGATGGGCTTTTGGGACTTTGCCCTGATCGGCCTCTATCTCGTCTTTGCGGTCGCCGTGGGCTCGTTCTTTACCCGCAAGGCCGGTCGCGGCATCGAGAGCTTCTTTGTCGGTGACCGGAGGTTGCCCTGGTGGATCGCCGGCACCTCGATGGTGGCCACAACCTTTGCCGCCGACACCCCGCTGGCGGTCACCGGCATCGTCGCCAGCGACGGCATCAGCGGCAACTGGATCTGGTGGTGCTGGGCCATAGCTCATCTGGTGTCGACATTCTTCTTTGCCCGCCTCTGGCAGCGATCCGGGGTCATCACCGACGCCGAGATCACCGAGTTGCGCTATGCGGGGCGGGCGGCCGCCGTTCTGAGAGGTGTCAAGGCCGTCTACTTCGGGCTCTTTATCAACTGTCTGACCATGGCCTGGGTGATGGCGGCGATGATCAAGATCGCCCGCGCCTTTTTCGACATCGAGCCGGGCTGGATCGTCGCGGGATGTGTTCTCGTCTCCGTGCTCTACACCACCCTGGGCGGTTTCCGCTCGGTGGTGGTCACCGATCTGGTGCAGTTCAGCCTCGGCATGGTCGGAGCCATCGTTCTCGCTCTGCTCGTGGTCGGCCAGATGGGGGAAATGGGATCGGCGCCCACCGGCAACGGGGCCGGGAGTGGGCTGCTCGGGAAGCTGGCTGTAGCGGTGGAGGTCGAGGGTCGCAGAACCCTCGACGATGTACTCGACTTCGTGCCGCCCAAAGACCACCCCACCATCCCTCCGATCTACTTTGCGGTGCTGTTGACCGTCGGCTGGTGGCGTTATGCCGAAGGCAACGGCTACCTGGTGCAGCGGATGGCCGCCTGCCGGGACGAGGGTCATGCCCAGGGCGCCAGTCTCTGGTTCTCGGTCGCCCACAACGCGTTGCGACCCTGGCCCTGGATCCTGGTTGCCCTGGCCGCCCTGGTGGTCTACCCCCAGCTGCCCGGTCTGGCTGCCGGCGAGCTACAGAAAAGCGTTGTCGACACCGACGGCGGCGAGCGGCAGCTGACGGTCTCACCCGACAGGATCGATGTGGCCACCGGCGGCGAATTACGGCTAAAGGGCTTCCCCACCGGCTGCCAGGCCACTCTAGCCGGTCAGACGGTGCCCGTCGTGCCACAGGACAGCGGCGAGCAGAAGGTCAAATTCGCATCCTTCACCGATTCTGGTCTCTTCGAGCTTCTGATTCGATGTCTGGGATCACCACCAGGAGCCCAGGAGGAGATCCTATTTCCCGGGGTGAGGATCGAGCTCACCGATCGGGAGATGGCCTACCCCCTGATGATGGGTCGGGCACTTCCCACGGGTGTGCTTGGTCTGGTGGTCGCCAGCTTGCTGGCCGCCTTTATGAGTACCATCGACACCCACACCAACTGGGGCGCCTCCTACCTTGTCCAAGACCTCTACAGTCGTTTTCTGGTGACCAAGGCGGATCCGCGGCACTATGTTCTCGTCAGCCGGGTCTGTGTGGTCCTCATGGCGGCCCTTGCCGGTCTGGCCTCGCTCTTTATCCA
>SBFI01000055.1 GCA_006227875.1 Acidobacteriota bacterium | reverse complement strand
CTCGGGGGCTCCTTCTTGCCGCAGCCGGCAACCGCCACCAGCAGCAGGGTCGTCAGACCGAGCAGCCAGGTGACATTTCGCACCTTGTTCATCAGCAAGCGTGATCTTGTCACGATTCCCCCAAACGGCACTACAAAACGTACCGGCTCAGATCCTGATCCTCGACAATATCGGCCAGGGCTTGCCGGACGTATTCTGCATCGATCCTGACTTCGACCCCCTTCATGTCCGGAGCCTCGAACGAGACTTCGTCCAGCAGGCGCTCGAGCAGGGTCGCCAGTCTTCGAGCTCCGATGTTCTCCGTTCGCGAGTTCACCTCCACCGCCAGGCGGGCGATCTCGGCCACCGCATCGTCGGTGAACTCCACCGCGGTCCCTTCGGTTGCCAGCAGAGCCGTGTATTGCTTGGTGAGGGCATTTTCCGGCTCGGTCAGGATGCGGACGAAATCCCCTTCGGTCAGCGCCGCCAGCTCGACCCGGATGGGAAAGCGACCCTGGAGCTCCGGGATGAGATCGGAAGGCTTGGACATGTGAAAGGCGCCGGCGGCCATGAACAATATGTGGTCGGTCTTGACCGGACCGTACTTTGTCGCCACCGTGCTGCCTTCGACAATGGGCAGCAGATCCCTCTGCACACCTTCGCGTGAAACGTCGGGCCCGTGCCCGTGGTCGCTTCCCGCGATCTTGTCGATCTCATCGAGAAAGATGATGCCCCCGTGCTCGACGCGGGCGCGGGACTCGCGGTTGACCTGTTGTGTGTCGATGAGCTTCTCGGCTTCCTGCTGGGTCAGGATCTCGCGCGCCTGGGCGACGGTGACACTCTGTTTCTTGCGGCGTCCGAAGAATCCGGGAAGCATCTCCTTGAGGTTGATTCCAACCTCCTCCACCCCCTGGGGGGTGAACATCTCGAAGCTGGGAAGCGATGCGTCTTCGACCTCGATATCGACGCTGCGTTTGTCGAGCGAGCCGGAGCGCAGCTTGTTGCGAAACTTCTCTCTTGTGGCTTGCGGATCTGGCGCCTCGGCCCCGCTGTCTGTCGGTTGGGTGGGCACCGGCGGGACCAGCATATGGAGCAGGCGCTCTTCGGCTCTCTCTGCGGCCTCGCTCCAGACCGCTTCACGTTTCTCTTTCTTGACCATGGATACCGCGATCTCCACCAGATCCCGGATCATCGACTCCACATCCCGGCCGACGTAGCCCACCTCGGTGAATTTGCTGGCCTCGACCTTGAGAAACGGGGCGCGAGCCAGTCTGGCGAGCCGCCGCGCGATCTCGGTCTTGCCGACACCGGTGGGACCGATCATGAGGATGTTCTTGGGGAGTACCTCTTCGGCCAGCTTGGGATCGAGCTGCTGACGACGCCAGCGATTGCGCAACGCGATGGCGACCGCTCGCTTGGCGGCGTTCTGCCCGACGACAAACTTGTCGAGCTCGGCGACTATCTGCCGGGGGGTGAGATCTTCGAGATGTGGTGTGAGATTGGTGAGTCCCGGTAGTTCCAGGGCCATCTCGTCAGAGCTCCTCGATCGTCAGGCGATCGTTGGTGTAGACGCAGATCTCGGCAGCGATCTGCATGGCATGGCGGACGATCTCGGAAGCCGACATCTCGGTATGGGCGATCAGGGCGCGGGCTGCGGCAAGCGCGTAATTGGCCCCAGAGCCGATGGCCAGCACGCCCTCCTCGTCGGGTTGAAGCAGATCGCCGTTGCCCGAGACCAGAAAGCTTTTCTCCCGGCTGGCGACGATCATGTGAGCTTGCAGCTGGCGCAGCACGCGATCGGTTCGCCAGTCCTTGGCCAACTCGACGACCGCACGCTCCAGGTTGCCCTGATACTCGTCCAATTTGGCCTCGAAGCGACTGAAGAGCGCCAATCCATCGGCCGCACCGCCGGCAAAGCCGACCAGGACCTCACCCTTGCCGGTCCGCTTTACCTTGCTCGCACCGGCCTTGATGACCGTGTCGTTGAAAGTCACCTGACCATCGCTGGCCATGCAGGTCTCGTCACCGCGCCTCACCAAGAGAATCGTCGTGGAAGCCAAGCCGGTCATGGGCTGAGGATTCTAACGCAAGCGGGGAATCGGTCGGCCCTTTAGGCGGCCTTCTCGAGGGCCTCGAGAAACCGAGTGGGGTCGTCGGGGGTCAAGACCAGACGATGCTCCATGGCTTCCACCAGGACAGCGTGGCCCAGGTTGCTGGCATAGAGGTCGAATTCACCCAGCCGGTGAGAGTCGAAGCCGCCGGTGGCGACGACAAAGCCACCGGCCGATGCCAGGCGCTCGAGGTGCGCAATCTCGTCCGTGGTCAGGGCCCTGGCCGACATACCCGTGAGCGGGATCTCTATCGGATGGCGGCGCGTCCGAACGGTCAGGGTTCCGGGCACGACTTCGAGCCGGATGGGGGTCAGATCGCCGGACATCCGCCAGGCGAGCCGGGAAACGAGGGCGACTGCAAAGGCGAGCAGGGCGGCAATCACACGACCTTCCACCAACACCACCACGGCCACGACCAGCATGAGAATTCCCATGCCCAGCATCAACATCTTGCTGGCGGCGATGGAACCGCCGGGAGTGCAAGGGAAATGCAGAGCCGCCGCGGAGTCGGACACCGCCGACACTATTTCTTCTCCTTGGCTCTGGGATGGGACTCGCGGTAGACGTTGAGCAGCCGGTCGACCTCCAGATGGGTGTAGCGCTGGGTGGTGGAGAGCGAGCTGTGGCCGAGGAGCTCCTGGATGGCCCTCAGATCGGCACCTCCCTCGAGCAGATGGGTGGCGAAGGTATGACGCAGCGTGTGGGGGTGGACCCCCGATGCCACGGCTGCTTTCTCGACACAGCGGTCGATAATCCGCCGCACCGATCGGTCGCCGAGCCGTTCCCCCCGGTAGTTGAGAAAGACCGGCTCCTCGACCTCCGGCTCGGCGTCGCGAATCTCGTCCCAGACCTCGAGCCACTGACGCAGGGCGCTGGCAGCGGGAACGCCAAAGGGGACCATCCTCTCTTTGCCCCCCTTGCCGATGACCCTCAAAACCCGACCCTCCAGATCGAGATCCTGCCAGTCGAGGCTGACCAGCTCGCTCACCCGCAACCCGGCCGCATAGAGGAGCTCGAGTATGGCCAGATCGCGTCGCTCCAGGGGCTTTTCACCACCGGCGGCATCGAGCAGCGATTCGAGCTCCCCGGGGCGCAGATGCCGGGGGAGGGGGCGAGGCTGCTTGGGACTCCTGACGGCGGTGGCGGGGTTGTTCTCGATGACGCCCTCGCGGCAGGCAAAGCGGAAGAGGCTCCGCACCGCGGAGAGATTCCTCGCCTGGCTTCTCTTGCCGACACCGTTTCTGGCCAACGAGGCAAGAAAGGAGCGCACGGCGAGGGGATCGACGTCGGTGGCACGGATCTCACCTGCCGGTGTTGCCAGATACTCGCCGGCCAGGAAGGAGAGGAAGCGGTCGAGATCTCCCTGGTAGGCGCGTTGGGTATGGGGTGAGAGATTGCGCTCGTCGCGCAGGTGCTCGAGAAAGCGCTCGATCAGCTGTTTCACGGCGAGACCCCGGCCTGCCGGGTGGCTGTCGGTGGCGGCGCGAGTGCAATCTCCTCGAGCTCGATCTGATGGCGAGCGGACCAGGCTTCGAGATCGCGCCGGGAACGCTCGGCGTAGGCCGCCCGCCGCGCCTTTCGCGGCAGCTTCTTCTCCAGCTCGGTGAACAGACCGTAGTTGATGTTGGCAGGTTGGAAGTGGTCGGCCTCGGACTCGGTGAGATGGCGCGCCAGCGCCCCCAGCGCCGTCGTCGCCGGCAGTTGCTCGGGCGTCCGGCCCAGCCGCTCGAGCGCGATGTACAAAGCAGCGGCGAGACCGGTGGCGGCCGACTCCAGATAGCCCTCGACACCGGTGATCTGGCCGGCCAGTCGGACACGGGGAGCTTTGTGCAGCCGGTAGAAGCGATCCAGATGGAGTGGTGCGTTGATAAAGGTGTTGCGGTGGACCTGACCCAGACGGACGAACTCGGCTTTCTCCAGGCCGGGGATGGTGCGAAAGACGCGTTTTTGATCGGGCCACTTCATGCGCGCCTGGAAGCCCACCAGGTTGAGATGGCTCTTGGCCAGATTCTCTTGTCGCATCTGTACCACCGCATAGGGCTTGCTGCCGTCGGGTGCGGTGAGCCCGACCGGTTTCATGGGGCCAAAGCGCAGGGTATCGACACCTCTTCGTGCCAGCTCCTCGATCGGCAGACAACCCTCGAAGAAGAGACGCTGCTCGAAGTCGGCCAGCGGCAGGACCTCGGCCTCGATCAGTTGGCGATGAAAGTCGAGATACCGGCTCCGGTCCATGGGTGAATTGAGATAGTCGGCGCCACCCTTGCCATAGCGCGAAGCCCAGAAGAGCTTCGACATGTCGAGGCTCTCCCGGTCGACGATGGGGGCGATGGCGTCATAGAAGAAAAGGTGCTCACTGCCGAGGAGCCGGCCGAGCTCATCACTCATGGCCGGCGAGGTGAGCGGGCCGGTGGCCAGCACCACCTCCCCATCGGGGATCCGGGTGATCTCTCGGCGGCTGATCTCGAGGCCAGGTATCGAAGTCAGGGTCTCGGTGACGGTCTCGGCAAACAGGTCCCGATCGACCGCCAGCGCCGCCCCGGCGGGCACCGCCGAGCGACGGGCAGCGGTGATGATCAGAGAGTCGAAGCGCTCCATCTCGCGCTTCAACAGCCCGGCCGCGTGCACCGGATCGTCGCTGCGGAGCGAATTGCTGCACACCAGCTCGGCGAGTCGACCGGTCTTGTGGGCCGGGGTGGAGCGCTCGGGCCGCATCTCGGCCAGCACCACGCCGTAACCCCTCTTGGCCAGCTGGTAAGCGCACTCGGAGCCGGCAAGACCACCGCCGACGATGGTTATGGGTGGGGCCACGCCACCATTATAGAAAGGCATCGGCCGACGGTTCGGCGTAAGCGAGGGCCTTGCGCCCTCCCTCGGCCGGCGGGCACCGCGCGCCGAAGGCGCGTGGTCGGGCCGGCCGCTTCGGGCGGGGACGAGCCCCGCCCCTACGATTTCTTTCTTCTACGCCGCTTTGGCGGCTTACCGCGCTCGGCGAGGAGGCGCTGGGCGTCTTCCGGGGTCAATTTGTCGGTATCTGTGCCTTTGGGCAGCGAGGCGTTGAGCTCGCCGTTGGTGAGGTAGGGGCCGTAGGGGCCGTCCACGAGCTGGATCTCGGCTCCCGATTCGCTCTTGCCAAGCTTCTTGAGCACCTTGCGCGCGGCGCGTGCGCGGCCCCGCTTGGGTTTTGGCTGCGCCAGGATCTCGCAGGCACGGGCCAGCTCGATCGAGTAGACGTCGTCCTCGGCTCCCAGGGAGCGGGTGTCGGAGCCCCGCTTGATAAACGGGCCGTAGCGGCCGGTGGTGGCGATGACCTCCTCGCCGGTATCGGGATCCTCGCCCAGGGAACGGGGAAGTGACAGCCACAGCATGGCCATCTCGAGTGTGACGGCCTCCTCCTCGACGCCACGTGGCAGCGAGGCCCGTTTTGGCTTGGGTGCTTTCGATCCCCTCTCGGGTGTCTCACCCAGTTGCACATAGGCCCCAAAGCGGCCGTGGGCAAGATAGACCGGCTCACCGGTCTCCCCATCGTGCCCCAGCAGCTGGGCTCCCTTCTCGGCCTTGGCCAGCAGACCCAGCGCCTCCTCGATGGTGAGGTCGGCGGGGGCTACATCGTCGGGTACCGAGGCCATAACCCGGTCACCCGAGTCGTCCTCCTGTTGCAGATATGGACCGTAGCGGCCGACCTTGATGACCACCGGTTTGTCGGTCTCGGGGTGTCGGCCCACTTCGATCGCCGGGTACTCGATCGACGGTTCCTCTTTTGCGATACGGCGCTCGAGACCCAGTTCTTCCCGGTCTTCGCCAAAATAGAAATCGTGCAGATGGCTCTTCCAGTCGAGGTCACCTTCGGCGATATCGTCGAGCTGCTGCTCCATGCGTGCGGTAAAACCGGTGTCCACGTACTCGCCAAAGTGGTTCTCCAGCAGGATGGTCACCGCAAAGGCGGTAAAGGTGGGTACCAGGGCATTGTTCTGCTTGAGAATGTAGCCGCGGTTCTGGATGGTCTCGATGATGGCGGCATAGGTGGAAGGGCGCCCGATGCCCTCGGCTTCCAGCTTCTTGACCAGGCTGGCCTCGGTGTAGCGGGCGGGTGGCTGGGTCTCTCGTCCCTTTGACACCAGTTTGGTCGGCTCGATCTCCTCACCCCTGGCGAGAGCCGGCAGCAGCACCTCCTTGTCGGCCATCTGGGCGCGGGGATCGTCCGACCCCTCGACATAGGCGCGGAGAAAGCCCGCGAACTCGATGGTGGTGCCGGTAGCGGAGAAGACCCCCTCGTCGTCACCGGTGGCTGGTGCAGTGATCTCGACCGCTGTCCGCTTGAGCCGAGCATCGGTCATCTGGCTGGCGACCGTCCGTTTCCAGATCAGCTCGTAGAGACGCAGCTCGTCGGTGCTCAGAAAGCGCTTGACGTGGTCGGGGGTGCGCGAGATCTCGGTGGGTCGAATCGCCTCGTGGGCCTCTTGCGCGCCCTTGGCCTTGGTCTTGTAACGTCGCGGACCCTGCGTGTAGTCGTCGCCGTACTTCTCCCGCACGACCCGTTCCGCGTCGTGCAGCGCCTTGCCCGACAGCGTCATCGAGTCGGTACGCATGTAGGTGATCAACCCCTCACGGTCGCCGTTGACATCGATGCCCTCGTAGAGCCGCTGGGCGAGCCGCATGGTGTGCCGGGCGGTGAAACGGAGCTTTCGGTTGGCCTCCTGCTGGAGAGAAGAGGTGGTGAAGGGTGGTGCCGGTCGCCGGATGACGGGTTTGTCCTCCACCGAGCTGACTTGCCAGGGGCGCTGCCAGGAGGCTATCGCCGCCTCGACTTCCTGCTCGGTGCGCAACCAGAGGGATTGGGACTTCTTCTTTAGCTCCCCGGTCGAAGGATCGAAATCCTGACCGGTTGCCAGACGCTGGCCACCCAGCCGGACCAGGCGGGCAGTGAAGGTCTTGCCGTCCTTTTCAAACTCCGCCTCGGCGTCCCAGAAGGCCGCGGTCCGGAATCGACGCCGCTCTCGCTCCCGCTCCACGCACAGCCTGACGGCGACGCTTTGTACACGCCCTGCCGACAATCCGGAGCGCACCTTTTTCCACAGCACCGGCGACAGCTCGTAACCAAAGAGACGGTCGATGATTCGGCGGCTTTCCTGAGCGCGGACCAGACGGGCGTCGATGTCGCGTGGGCTCTCCAGCGCTTGATGGATCGCCTCGTCGGTGATCTCGTGAAAGACGATGCGCCGCACCGGGATCTTCGGCTCGAGAATCTCCACCACGTGCCAGCTGATGCTCTCGCCCTCGCGGTCTTCGTCGGTAGCCAGCAACAGCTCGTCGGCCTTCTTCAGCGCCTCCTTGAGACGCTTGAT
>SBFI01000383.1 GCA_006227875.1 Acidobacteriota bacterium | reverse complement strand
TAGTAGAACTCCGACATCTGATAGAGCACCTCGGTGTTGTCCTCGAGGGTGAGAAAGCCGTGGGCGAATCCACCGGGGATGTAGAGCATCGTCCGATTCTCGGCGCTCAGCGTCACTCCGTGCCACTGGATAAAGGTCGGGGAGAGGGGACGCAGATCGATGATGACGTCGTAGATCGCGCCCGCGGTGCAGCGCACGACCTTGGTCTCTTCGTGGGGTGGAGCCTGATAGTGCATCCCGCGCAGCGTTCCCCGTTGCCGGTTGAACGAGACGCTCGCCTGGACGATGGTCGAATCGAGGCCCTGAGCCTCGAACTCCTCCTGGCAAAAGGTGCGGGCGAAGAAACCCCTCTCGTCCTCGTGCGGCTCGATGTCGATCACAAAGGCCCCGGCCAGAGGGGTCTCGAGAAAGATCATGAGAGGACGGTGACCTCCGGAATGGCGACCAAGAACTGGCCACCCCAACTCTTCAGGTCGGTCATCTGCTCAATGATCTCTTCCTTCAGATTCCACGGCAATATGAGGACGTAGTCGGGCTTGGTCTGGGAGATGTGCTCGGGGGCGTAGATCGGGATCCGGGTTCCTGGCAGGTAGCGACCCTGCTTGTGGGGACTCCGATCCACCGTGTAGTCGATAAAATCGGTGCCCACGCCGCAATAGTTGAGCAAGGTGTTGCCCTTGGCCGGAGCGCCATAGCCGGCGATCGACTTTCCCTCGTCCTTCAGTCCAACGAGAAAGCTGAGCAGCTTGCGCTTGGTCTCTCTTACCTGCTCGCCAAAGCTCAGATAGTGGTCGAGGTCGTCGAAGCCCGCGGCCCGCTCCCGGTTCAGCAGCTCGGTGACGCGCGGCTCCACCGGCTTGGACTCGTCCTCGGTGTGGCGGGCATAGATGCGGATGGAGCCGCCGTGGGTGGGAAGCTCCTCGACGTCGAACAGGGTCAGACCGCGAACCCTGAAGACATCGAGCACAGTACGAAACGAAAAGTATGAGAAATGCTCGTGGTAGATGGTGTCGAACTGGTTCTCTGCCATCAGTCGCATCAGATGGGGGAACTCCATGGTGACGACACCGCCGGGTTTGAGTGCGATCTTGAGCCCCTCGACAAAGTCGTTGAGACCCGGGACGTGCGCCAGCACGTTGTTGCCGAGGAGGAGATCGGCCTGCAGCCCCTCGTTTACCAGCTCCCTGGCCGTCTTGGTGTTGAAGAACTTCACCAGTGTCCGAATGCCACGCTCCTGGGCCGCCTGGGCGACGTTGCCGGCCGGCTCGATTCCCAGCACCGGGATGCCGCGTTGCTGGAAGTACTGCAGGAGATAGCCGTCGTTGCTGGCAATCTCGACGATCTGGCTCTCCCGGTCGAAGCCAAAGCGCCCCACCATCGCCGCCACATAGCTCTCGGCGTGACTCAGCCAGGAGGTCGAGTAGGACGAGAAGTAGGCGTAGTCGCTGAAGATGGCCTCGGGACTCTCGGTCTCCGGCAGCTGCACCAACAGACAGTGCTCGCACACCCATACATGGAGGGGAAAGAAGGGCTCCATCCGCTGCAGAGCCTCGGGCTCGACATAGGAATTGGCCAGTGGCGACATCCCCAAATCGACAAAACTGTGTCGTAGCGGATAGCCGCAAAAACGACACCCGAGCTCTTTCATGGCAGGCAGCGTAGCATGGAACGCTGTGTTATTCTCCTGCTGGAGAAGGTGCCCACTCATGGCGATCGACCCCGAATTGCTCGAGATTCTGGTCTGCCCCAAAACCAAGGGGGAGCTGGAGGTTGTGTCCTTGCCTGAGGAGGTGAGGAAGGACCTGGCGGAGAAGTACCGAGAGCACTTTCGCGACGAGGAACCCGTGGTCGAGGATGGCCTCTACTCACCCGACTCCCAATTGGTCTACCCGATTGTCTCTGATATCCCGATCATGCTGATCGACGAGGCCCTTCCCGCCTCGGTCATCGGGCGATAGCAGTCCACTTACCCAAACAAGAGGTCCGTCGAGGAGGACTGAGCCGGTGGAACGCCTGGACGTCCTGCTGGTGCGGCGACAGTATTTCCCCAGCCGTGAGAAGGCCCGGCGAGCCATCATGGCGGGTCAGGTCGAGGTGGAGGGCAAGCGGGTGGACAAGCCCGGAACCTCGATCCCCGACGAGGCCGAGGTGCGGGTGATCGGGCCCAAGGAGCCCTTTGTCTCGCGCGCCGGCCGCAAGCTGGCTCATGCTCTGGACCACTTCGAACTGGATCCCGCGGGCCTTGTCTGTCTGGACGTGGGGGCATCCACCGGCGGCTTTACCGACTGTCTCCTGCAACGTGGAGCGAGACGGGTCTATGCCGTGGACGTCGGCTATGGCCAGCTCGACTATTCCCTGCGCAACGATCCCCGGGTGGTGGTGATGGAGCGGGTCAACGCCCGCCACATGCCACCGGATGCCATTCCCGAGCCCTGTGACCTCATCACCCTCGATCTTTCCTTCATCTCCCTGGTCAAAGTGGTGCCGGCGGTAATGCCTTTTCTGGCCGCGGACGGTTGGCTGCTGGCGCTGATCAAACCCCAGTTCGAAGCCGGCCGGGAGCAGGTGGGCAAGGGTGGGGTCGTCCGCGACGAGGCGGTGAGACGCCGGGTCGTCGAGCAGCGCACGGCCGACCTGGCTTCCGCAGGACTGGGCGTGGTGGGTATAGTTGACTCTGAAGTGCCCGGAGCGTCCGGGAATCGTGAGACCTTTGCCCTTTTTCGGCAATCGAAATGAGTGATCAAAGCCGATTTCGCCGAGTCGCGGTGGTGCCCAAGCAGGTCAGTGGCGAAGCCCTGCGGGCAGCCGCCGAGCTCGCCGACTGGCTCAACCGCCGCGGTGTCGAGGTGGCATTGGAGAAGTCCGTCCCCCAACCTGGAGGCCGGAGTGCGACCCAGGTCTACGACCCCAGCGAGCCTTACGACCTGGTGGTGGTGTTGGGGGGTGACGGCACCATGCTCTCGGTAGCGCGCGAGCTGGGAGAGAAGGTCCCCATCCTCGGCGTCAACCTGGGCAATCTCGGCTTTCTGACCGAGATCGGTCGGGCCGAGCTCTACCCCGCGCTGGTCGACGCCTTGGCGGGCCGCTACGAGATCGAAGAGCGCGTGCTTCTCGATGTGGAGCTCTGTCGGGCCCAGGGCGGCAAGACCGCGTACCGGGTGCTCAACGACGCGGTGATAACCAAGAGTGCGCTCGCCCGGATCGTCGAGCTGACGCTCAAGGCCGATGGCCGGCTGGTGTCGACCTACCGCGCCGACGGTTTGATCATCTCGACACCCACCGGCTCGACCGCTTACAACCTGTCGGCGGGTGGGCCGATCGTCTACCCGCAGCTGCCGGTGGTGCTGGTAACACCGATCTGTCCTCACACCCTCTCCCAGCGGCCCATCGTGGTGCCCGATTCGAGCTCGATCGAGGTGACGCTGGAAACACCCCAAGAAGAGGTGTGGCTCACCTTGGATGGCCAGGAAGGAACGGCGCTCGACGTGGGTGACACCATCTGCGTCAAGCGCTCGAAGGACACGGTCCACCTGGTCAAGACCAGTGGGCGAACCTTCTACGATAGCCTGCGTCACAAACTCCATTGGGGAGAGTAAATCAACATGGTGAGCGCTGAGCGGCGTCACGGTCGGTTCCGCCGCTGGCTGCTCCGCCCGGCGATGTGGGGAATCGCCCTGGTGGCGATCCTGGTCTTCTGCGCCGGTGTCTTTCTGCGCAGCGAGTTCCTCTCCGAGCTCATCAGAGAGCGGGTCGTCATCGAGGCCGAGCGCTTTCTCGAGCGCGAGGTAGTCATCGACACCTTCGACTTCGGCCTTCTCCCGCTGTGGGTCGAGGTCACGGGAGCTCGGATCGGTGGTCCAGACCCGGACGATCCCCCCATCCTGGAGATAGAGCGGGTCTTTGTCGAAGCCGAGCTTTTTGGCTGGCGGCAACCGGCGGTGGCGCTGCGGCAGGTGCGGGTGGACTCACCGCTGGTCCGCCTCGATGTCTTCGAGGAGGGTGGCCGCAACTGGCCGCGCTTCGGCAAGCAGCCCCGCGCCGCGCCGCGCCGGGTGCCACTGCAGATCACCATCGACTACTTGGCGGTCGAGGACGGGGTCTTCGAGCTGGATCACGAGAAGATTCCGCTGGCCCTGACCGCGAGGGCGGTTCAGGGTTTCATGTCGGGAGGACCGGGCCTCCACATCCAGGGGCGGGTCGCCGCCCAGGAGGTCGAGGTGACGCTGCCAAAGGCCCGGCCTTTCCTCGGTGCCGTCGGTCTCAAAGTCGGTGTCGACCCCGGGAAGATCGAGATCGCCGGCGGTCGGGTGAGTGGACCCGATATCACCGCGGCGATCCAGGGACATGCCGGCTGGAAGGACGACCGGGAGATCACCGTGCGGGTGCAGGCGGCGGGCTCGACGTCTTTCTTCAGACAGATCGGTTACCTGGAGGATCAGGTAGAAGGACCCTTCACCTTCGAAGGCGGGGTCGTCTGGCGACCCAAGAACGTCGACATCCAGGGTGAGCTCCGTTCGCCCTCTCTCCGGGTTCTGGATCGCAGAGTCGACGACGTGGTGCTGACGGCCACCGGCACGGAGAAGAGCTTTCGCCTCGGGCTCAAGAACGCCATCTATGGGGGCGGCCGGCTGGTCGGCGGTGTGACCTTCGACGACACCACCGATCAGCGGACGATGGAGGTGGATCTAGCGCTCGAAGGCGTCGACCTCGAGCGACTTCTCGACGACCAGAAGATCCCGGTCGATGGTCTCGCCGGACGGGTCTATGGTGTCTTCGACTATCGCTTCGAGGTGGGCCGAGCCCAGCAGGGCGTCGGCTGGGCCGATCTGAAGATCGAGCCACCGGATGTCGAGTCGGAGGCTCTGGCGGTTACCGGCACGGTGCCGGTATCGATCGAG
>SBFI01000098.1 GCA_006227875.1 Acidobacteriota bacterium | reverse complement strand
AGATCTTCTGGTCGCCCCGGATGATCTCGAGCACGTTGATCTGAAAGCGCTCGCTTACCTGCTCCTGGACCACGGTCCGGCCTACCAGCTTGGATGCTTCCGGCACCCTCAACTCGGTGAGATAGCCGCCCAGATGGTACTTGCCGGTCAAGCTGGTCTGGATGCTCCGGGAGGGGAGATGCCTCATGGGCACCAGGAAGTTGTAGAGCGAGCCGGTGACAAAGAGCACCGAGCCCAGGAAAAAGAACTCGAAGACACCAAAGGCTCCCGCTCCATGCTGCTCTGAGAGCGAGCTCACCAACAGATTGGTCGAGGTACCGATCAGCGTGCAGGTACCGCCAAAGATGGCGGTGTAGGACAGCGGAATGAGGATCTTGGAGGGGCTGAATTTGAAATGTCGAGCCAGGTGGATAGCGATGGGCATGAAGACACTCACCGCGGCGGTGTTGTTGATAAAGGCCGAGACGATGCCGACGAGCAGCAGAAGCAGAGTGCTCGCTTTCCAGGAGGACGTACCTGTTCGCTCGACGATCCGGTAGCCGATCTTGCTGACCAGCCCGCTGTGCACCAGGCCGGCACTGAGGATGAACATCATCAAAACGGTGATCACCGCCGGGTTGCTGAAGCCCGAAATGGCCTCTTCCGGTGTCACCAGGTCGAAAAGCAGGAGCAGCGCCAGACAGGTCAGGGCGACGACGTCCATCGACATCCACTCCCGGACAAAGGCCGCGATGGTCAAGGCAAGGATGACCAGGAGCAGAACGATATCTGGAGTCAAGGCCATGATTTCGTCGACTGGATTCGCGCCAAGTGCGGTATCCACGGGAGTTTAGCAAGGGGATTGCTCCCTCGTTGCGGAAAGGCCCGTCGGGTCAATAGAATGTACAAGTAAGCTTTCTTGGGCTGGCTCGCGGCCGGGATCGACCGGCCGGGACCGGATCGGCGACGTCACGCGGCGACAAACAGAAATTGCTGTGGAGGTTGAGGCCATGGCGCCAAAATACTGGACCGGGTTGGCCGGGGCTGCTCTGCTCGTCCTCTGCCTTGGATGCGGTGACGCGGAACCACCGGTGGCGAGTCTCGAGATCGAGCCGACCGAGATCACGCTGGGCTTTCCGGATTTCGTCAAACTGAGCGTGCGTTGGGACGTCAAGGCCCCACTGGGGGAGGTGGAAGGGGAACCGCTGGTCTTTGTCCACCTTCTGGACGAGCCAGGGAGCGTCCTCAGGACCTTCAATCACCCGCTACGCTTCGATTGGCAGCCCGGACGAAAGGCAGAGTACGAGATCACGCTCTTCCAGTCGTCTCTCTCGCCGCCGCTGACACCGGGCAGCTATCTCCTCAGCGTTGGCCTCTACGACACCAGCGGGCGACGATGGCCTCTCGAGGTCGACGGTGAGGAAGTGGACCTCCATGAGTACCAGGCGGGGAAGATCTCGGTTGTCGACAAGTCGGAGGAGACCCCGAGGTTCTACTTCTCACCTTCGTGGATGGCCATCGAAGGGGGTATGGACAGACAGATCCTGGCGCGGCGCTGGCTGGTCGGCGAGGGGACGATCCGGGTTTCGGAAATCGAGAATCCGGGCACGACCTTGATGGTCTTCAATATTCCGGGGCCGCTTTCGGAGTCGGAAGAGCTGATGTTGGAAGAGGGTGCCGAGCAGCCGACCCTGGGGGTGGTGAGCAGCTGCTGCGAGACCGAAATCAGCGCCTCGGGATTCGGCATCCATGAGATCGAGCTCCCGGTTACCGCGGATGAAGAGGGCCGGGTTCCCGACGAGTGCGAGATCGTTATACGACCCAACTTCCACTTTCTGGCGATCGACACGCTGGGTCGTCGCTCGGTGTCGCTCGAAGTTTTGGCTTGGTCGTCCCAGAACTAGGACTGGCTGCCGGGCTTGGCCCTACGATTTGGCCATCTCGAGGGTGAGGTTGCCGGCCACCGGCAGGTTGTCGACCGGGCCCAGAGGCTTCCAGACCTCGACGTCCTCTTCGGTCTCGATCTTCATCCACTGAGCACCGACCAGTGAGACTTCGATGTTCAACTTGCCGTCCTTTGGCATCGGCCGGGATGTTTCGGTGCTCCAGAAGTTGTAGAGCTTGATGTCGGCCGTCTGCTCGGGCGCGACGGGGAACATGAAAAGTTGGTTGCGATAGACGGCGAGCTCCTGTCCGTTGATGCTCACCCGGAAGTCGAGCTGGGAGGCGATCTCTTTGCCGGCATTCCGCAGAGTCACCCGCAGCTTGCAGAGAGTGTCGGGGCCCGGGTTGTCGGGCTCGACGCTGATCTTTTCGATAGTCAGCAGGGGTGTCGATTGGCCCTCCTCCTGGGCCGCGAGGGCAGGGGCGAGGAGCAGGCAGACGGCGATGACCACCGCCAGGAGGACTGGGTGCGGCCGCTCTAGGAGGAAGAAGCTCATGGTCCGACTATCTTATCCGATCCCGCATGGGTTTCGAGATAGGCAGCTGGCCCGGCGGCCGCCGGAATACGGGCACTTCATAGCTTGGTAGTGGTTTTCGGTGGGAGAATGAGAGTGATGGCGAAGCGTTTGGGTTCAGGTCGATTCTGGAGCATCACTCTGCCGACGCTGGCGGCAGCGGTGGGAGGCGTGCGGGCGCTTGGTATCTTCCGGGACCGTTTTCAGCGGTCGAAGATATTCTTGCCGGAGCGCTATCCGGACGGGGTCTGGGATCCGACCTCCTTTGGTCTGCCGGCCGAGGACGTGTGGTTGCACGCGGCGGACGGTGTGGAGCTGCACGGTTGGTGGATTCCCCATCCCAAGGCCCGCGGCGTCATCCTCTACTGTCACGGCAATACCGGCAGCATCGCCCAAAGGATCGGGGTGCTGAGTCATCTCCGGCGACTCAAGGTCCATGTCTTTGCTTTCGACTATCGTGGCTATGGGCGCAGCGCCGGCGAGCCCTCCGAGGAAGGGCTCTACCTCGACGTGCGAGCGGCGTACGACCATCTCGTGGGCCCGCTGGCCCAGCCCGCGACAACGGTCATCCTCTTCGGGCACTCGTTGGGTGGAGCGGTCGCGGTGGACTGTGCGCTCGATCGGCAGCTGGCGGGGCTCGTCGTCCAGGCGAGCTTTACCCACATACGAGACGCGGCCAAGGCCTTCTATCCTCACTTTCCAATTCACCTGGCCGCCCGCCATCAGTTTGTCAGCGTCGAAAAGGTCCCCAAGCTCACGGTTCCAAAGCTCTTCATCCATGGTCGCTCCGACGAGACCGTGCCCTTCGAGTTGGGGCAACGCCTCTTCGAGGCGGCCGCCGAGCCCAAGGAGTTCCTGCCCATCCCCAGGGCCGGCCACAACGACCTCCATCGCCACGGCGGTCGCGCCTACCTCCGACGGCTTTCCCGCTTTCGGAATCGCTGTCTCAAGCTGGCCAGAGCTCACCCGGCCCCGGAGCCGGTGGTCACCAAGACGGCCTGATCCACTGACTTCAGCTGCTCGACCGGGTATCGGGGGTAGTTTCTACCCAGTCAATGAAAGTCGTCATTGCATGATTGGCGCTCACCGCCTAGGATTGGCCCCGCAATCGGCGGCCGCTCCGGCTGTCGCGCTCGGTCGGGAGCCCTGAGATGCAAGAACACAAGCTCACCAGTCGCCTCATCTGCGCCCTTTCACTGGTCGCTGCTCTTTCTCTTCTTACGGCGTGCGACGGCACGGGCGGGCCGACGTCGCCCATCTCGGTGAGCACCACCGAGATCGAGAACGCAATCTTTCAGGCAACCAATATCGCCCGCAACCATGAGGGAGTGCCGACGCTGACTCTCGAGGAGGCCGTCAGTCAGGTGGCGCGTGAGCACAGCCGAAACATGCGTGATCACGGGTTCTTTGGCCACGTGAACCAGGACGGCCAGGGGCTCAAGCAGCGCCTGAATGCCGCCGGGATCAGCTACAAGTCGGCAAGCGAAAACCTGGTGACGGTCACCAACGCCCCCGATCCGGCTGATGTGGCCTTCGATCTACTCGTCGGGAGTTCCGAGCACGAAGAGAACATCCTGGACCCCAAGTTCAAACAGATCGGCGTGGGTGCCGCCCAGTCGGGCGATACCTACTGGGTGACCCAGATCTTCGTCCAGCCATAGGAACCCCCCACCCTGACGCAGTGATCGCGAGCCTCCGGCTCGCTCGCAGTGAGCAATGAGCAATGAGTAGTTGAGCCTGCCTCCACGCTCACTGCCCAGTGCTCCAGTGCTCCACCGCGCCACTATAATGTCTGCCACGAAAGTTCCGGCATCTCATGTACCTCGCCGCGGTCATCCAACTCTCCTGCACCTCCGATGAGGAGGCCAACTGGGCAACGGCCCGGGAGCTGATCGAGCGTGCGGCCGGCTCCGGCGCCCGTCTGGTGACCACACCGGAGAACACCAATTTCCTCGGGCCCCACGCGGAGAAGGTGCAGCGAGCGGAGGGGCTCGATGGACCGACCTGTAGCCGTTTTGGAGACCTCGCGGCCCGGCTGAGGATTCACCTGCTCCTGGGCTCCTTCAACGAGCGGAGCGACGACCCGGGGCGCTGCCACAACACCTCAGTCCTCTTTGGACCGGATGGGGACCGGATCGCGCTCTACCGCAAGATGCATCTCTTCGATGTCGACGTCTCGGACCGTGTGCGCTTCAGCGAATCGGCGACGGTGATACCCGGGCAAGAGACGGTGGTGCCGACCACGGAGCTCGGCAGGATCGGTCTGTCCATCTGCTACGACCTGCGGTTTCCGGAGCTCTACCGGCGACTCGTCGAAGAGGGGGCGGAGATCCTGACCGTGCCTTCGGCATTTACCCTCACCACCGGCAAGGACCACTGGGAGGTTCTGGTGCGAGCCCGGGCCATCGAGAATCAGTGCTATGTCCTGGCACCGGCCCAGTTCGGCCAGCACGACGACGAGGGT
>SBFI01000171.1 GCA_006227875.1 Acidobacteriota bacterium | reverse complement strand
GCGGAGCCATCCTCCCGCGCAGCGCAGGGGAGCCCCCGGAGGACCCGAAGCCGGGCCACCGCAAAGCAACCGGATGAAGCGAGGACTCGGCCGGCACGGAGGCCGGCCGCTTCGACCTAGGTGCGGAGCTCGGCTGGTCGGAGCTTGCTATCTACCTCCCGGCCGTGGCGGATGACGATCTCGGGCAGAGCCTCGATGTCCGCCAGTGAGGTGCGGAAGTTGACGATGCAGGCGCGCAGGGCAAAGGTGCCACTGATCTCGGCATTGGAGGGGAAGGCCTCGCCGCTGGCCTTGAGCCGGGCCAGAAGCTCCTCGTTGAGTTGGTTGAGATAGGTCTCGGTGCCCACTTCGAGCCCGGCGGGCACAAAGCGGAAGGTGGTGATGCTGAGCTCCCGGGTCAATGCCTCGAGCTCGGGCTCTTCGTCTACCCGCTCGAAGAGCTCGCGCGCGAGCCGGATGTCGTCGCCAATCATCCGGGCATAGCCCGAGCGGCCGACCTGGCGTAGACCCAGCCACACCTTGAGCGCCCGAAAGCCACGAGAGTTCTGCAGGCCCCACTCGTAGAAATTGACCCGCGGGTCCTCTTCCTCGCCGGTAAATCGGTAGTAGGTGGGGGTGTAGCCGAAGGCGTCGGTGAGGGTATTGGCATCCCGCACCAGAACGCACCCGGCCTCGAGCGGCGCATAGAGCCACTTGTGGGGATCGACCGCGATCGAGTCGGCCCGGCTCATGGCCGCCAGCTCCGCCGGCGCGCCGGGTGTGATGACCGCAAAGGCCCCATAGGCACCGTCGGCGTGGAACCAGAGATCGTGCTCGTGAGCGACATCCGCCATCTCGGCGAGCGGATCGACGGCGCCGGTGCTCACCGTGCCGGCATTGCCGACGATCAGGAAGGGCCGGTCGCCGCGACTTTTGTCCGTCTCGATCTGCTCGCGTAGGGCACCGACATCGGCCCGTAGATCGGCGTCTACCGGGAGCCAGCGAATGCTGTCGGTGCCATGACCAAAGAGATCGGCGGCCTTTTGCAGCCAGGTATGGGTCTCCGTGGAGGCGTATACCAGGAGCTGTCCCCTCTTGGCTTCGAGGCCCCGAACGCGAACAGACTCCCCCGCCTTGGCTCGTCGCGCCGCCAGGAAACAGTGGCAGTTGGCCAGGTTGCCGCCGCTCACCAGCAGCCCACCGGCGTCACCCGGGTAGCCCAACATCTCGGCGATCCAACGCACCGACTGGCGTTCGATCTCGGTGGCCACGGGGGACAGCTGCCAACCGCCCAGATTGGGGTTGATCGTCGCCGCCAGCAGGTCGCCCAGGGCCCCCAGCGGCGCCGCCGAGGAGGTGATGTAGCCGAGGAAGCGGGGGTGACCGTTGAAGAGCGAGTGCTCGAACAGCATCGGTGTTACCTCGGCGAGCAGACGTTCCGCACTCGAGCCCTCTTCGGGTAGACCACCCTCGGGCAGCAGAGCTCTGACCTCGGTGGGAGACTCGTCGCGATTTACCGGACCGGTGGCCAGGGTTTCGAGAAAAGCGGCTATGTCGTCGACGAGGCGGTGTCCAAGACGGCGGAACTCCTCCGGACCCATGTCCAACGGTGCGGACCGCCGATGGAGATCGTTATCCGACGTGGCTGTACTCATCTCACCAGCTCCTCTATTAGCCTGCATGGGCTAGAATGTGGCAACTCACCCGAGGTCGGAAGATCACGATCGGCAGGAGCGCCATGATCGGCGAGACCGTATCGCATTACAAAGTCATCGAAAAGCTCGGCGGCGGCGGGATGGGGGTGGTCTACAAGGCCGAGGACACCAAACTTGGTCGCCAGGTGGCGCTCAAGTTTCTGCCCGAGGAGATCGCCGAGGATCGCCAGGCCCTGGAGCGCTTTCTGCGCGAGGCGCGGGCGGCGGCGGCCCTCAACCATCCCCACATCTGCACCATCTACGAGATCGACGAGCACGAAGGGGCGCCCTTTATCGCCATGGAGCTGCTCGAGGGCCAGACCCTCAAACACTCGATCGCCAGCGGGGCAATGAAGAGTGACTCGATCGTGGTCCTCGGGGTGCAGATCGCCGACGCCCTAGCGGCGGCGCATGCCAAGGGGATCGTCCACCGGGACATCAAACCGGCCAATATCTTTATCACCGCCCTTGGGCACGCCAAGATCCTCGACTTTGGCCTCGCCAAGCTGGCGCCGGACGCCGGTGGGGCCTCTCTTTCTTCCGATTCGACGGAGGGGGCCGATCTCACCAGCCCCGGCTCGGCGGTCGGCACCGTGGCCTACATGTCACCCGAGCAGGCGTTGGGTGAGGAGATCGACGCCCGCACCGACCTCTTCTCGCTGGGGGTCGTCCTCTACGAGATGGTCACCGGGCGTCAGGCCTTTACCGGCGCCGGGTCGGTGGCGATCTTCGACGCCATCCTGCACAAGACCCCGGTGCCGGTGGCCAGGGCCAATCCCGAGGTGCCGCCGGATCTGGAGCAGGTCATCGACAAGGCGCTGGAGAAGGACAGGAATCTGCGTTACCAGACAGCCGGGGATCTGGCAGCCGATCTCCGCCGGCTGGCGCGTGACACCGATACCGGCCACCCGCTTGCTCCGAGCACGGCCTCGATACCGGTGGCAGCAGCGCAGCCGGCCGCCCCAGCTCCGACCGACCCGTCGACTGCTGCCGCTACTCCGCCGCCACCGGCGACGGCACCCGAGTCGACCAGCGGCTCGGCAATCAGCGCCTCGAAGATCGAAGCCATCGACCGCGCCGGCGCCCGGCACTGGAAGGGCATCGCCGCCGCGATTCTGGTAGTGGGAGTGCTGGCCGTAGCCGCCACCTGGTATTTTGGCCGGGAACCGGCCCTTACCGAAGAGGACGTGGTGGTGCTGACCGATTTCGTCAACACCACCGGTGACCCGGTATTCGACGGCACGCTCAAACAGGCGCTGGCCGTCAAGCTGCGCGAGTCTCCGTTCATCAACGTCATGCCCGACGAGACGGTGCGCGAGACCCTCGAGCTGATGGCACGCTCGCCCGACGAGCGGGTGACCCGGGCGGTGGGCCGCGAAATCTGTCAGCGGCGCGGGGTAAAGGCGATGATGACCGGTGAGGTGGCGCCGATCGGCAGCCGCTATGTCGTTACCCTGGGAGCCGTGGACTGCCAGAGCGGCGATTCGCTGGCTCTTTTGCAGTCCGAGGCCGGGAGCAAAGAAGAGGTACTGGAGGCGTTGGGCGAGACGGCCACCAAGATGCGCCGCCAGCTGGGAGAGTCTCTGGCAACGATCGAGCGCTTCGACGTCCCACTCGAACAGGCCACGACCGCCTCGCTCGAGGCCTTCAAGTCCTTTGCACTGGGAGTCGAGGAGCGAGCGCGCTCCGGTGACGAGACCGCTCTCCCCTTCTTCGAGCGCGCCGTCGAGCTCGATCCCAACTTCGCACTTGCCTACGCACGGCTGGGCACGGCCTACTCCAACCTGTACGAGCCCGAAAAGGCCATCGAGTACCGGCAGCGGGCCTTCGACCTTCGCGATCGCGTCAGTGAGCTCGAACGGCTCTATATCAGCGCTCACTACTATGGCGATGCGCTCGGAGATCTGCACAAGCAGGCCGAGACCTACGAGCTTTGGAAGCGGACCTATCCTCGCGATTGGACTCCGTACAACAATCTGGCCGTCGGCTATACCCATCAGATCGGCAACTTCGAAAAGGCCCTTCCTGAAGCCCAGGAGGCGTTTCGTCTGCGGCCCGATCACATCTTCGCCCAGCAGAATCTGGCTTGGGCCTATCTGGTGAACGGCCGCTCCGACGAAGCGTCGGCGCTGGTCCGGCGGTCTCGCGACGAGGGCTACGAGTCACCCACAATCAGCTTTATTCTCTGGCTGATCGCCTACGCCGAGGGAGACGAGGAGTCGATGCGCTACGAGGTCGACTCGCAGAAAGGAAATTTCGGCGAGGTGTGGTTAGCCAAGCTTCAGGCCGAGGCCGCCGCCGATGCCGGGAAGCTCGTGGAGGAGCGGGACCACATCCGCCGGGCCGCCGATGTCGCCCAGCGACTCGACCTGGCCGAGATGGCCGCCCTGTTTACCGCTCAGTCCGCCATTGCGGCGGCGCTCCTCGGCAACCAAGACCAAGGGCAAAGGCTGGCCGAGGAGGCCCTCGCCATCGCCCGTAGCCGGGATGCCATGTCCTACGCCGCCGTGGCGCTGGCCGCGGCCGGGGCCACCCAAGCGGCGGAAGAGCTGATCGCCGAGCTGGACGAGCGCTTTCCACAGAGCACCCTGATCCAGAATGTCTACCTCCCCGGAGCACGGGCTGCCCTGGCCCTGCAGGCGGGAGACCCCGCCGCATCGATTGAGCTGCTGACGGTGATCTCTCCCTACGAGCGGTCCCACCCCTGGATCATCTATCTCCGCGGTCTCGCCTATTTGGCGCAGAACCTCCCCGAGGAGGCGGTACGCGAGCTCGGCAAGATCGAGGAGATACGCGGTGTCTGGGATCAGGTGCCGGTCCGCTCTTTGGCACAGCTTGGTCTGGCCCGTGCCCTGGCCGTGAAAGGTGACACCGCCGGGGCCCGCCGCGCCTATGAAGACCTATTTGTGCGGTGGAAGGACGCCGAGGGAGATTTCGCCCCCAATGCCCAGGCCCGGACCGAGTACGCGGCACTCGAGTAAAAAGAACGATTCAGGTCAGAAGGACTTGGATCTGTTGGCAGTGGCAAAGAGCTCGACCACAGCCGGCTTCGTCACCTTGCCCATTGCATTGAGCGGCAGCGCCTCGAGCGTCAAGAGACGGCTGGGCACCTTGTAGGTCGCCAGGCGTTCCTTGGCCCAGGTGCGGAGCTCCTCGACGGACAGCTTGGTCCCGGCGCGTAGAACAACCGCCGCCCCGACCCGCTGACCCCACTCCGGGTCGGCCAGGCCGACAACGGCGCAGTCGCGGATCGAAGAATGCTCACGCAGGACGGCCTCGATCTCCAGAGCCGACACCTTGTAGCCCCCGGTCTTGATGATGTCGACGCTCCGGCGGCCGAGGATGCGGTAGGACCCCTGCTCCACCACGGCGATGTCGCCGGTGCGGAACCAGTCATCGCGGAAGGCGGCTCGAGTCGCTTGTGGTTGTCGCCAGTACTCGGGGAAGACTCCCGGACCGCGAACTTCGATCTCCCCCGGCTCCTCCGCCCTCCCCGGCCTCGTCGACTCTCCGCACCTCGACCCCGGGCAGCGGCTGGCCGACATGCCCCGGTAGCCGCTCACCGTGTAGCGGATTGGAGAGCGCCATGCCGATCTCGGTCATGCCATAGCGCTCTAGCAGGAGGTGGCTCGTAATCTCGTGCCAGCGCTCGAAAATCGGCACCGGCAGCGCCGCCGAGCCGGAGACCATGAGACGCAGACTCCCACAGGCTTGGGAAACCGACCGCTGGCTGTCGGGTGACAGCTTCTCCCAGGCCGCTATCAGCTTGGCGTAGATGGTCGGTACCGCCATGAAGAGACTCAGATCGCTGCCCTCGATCCGATTCCAGACATCGTCGGCATCGAACCCTGGCAGCATCTCGCAGCGGGCCCCCGACCAGAGCGCGCAGCCCAGGACATTGATGATGCCGTGCACATGATGGAGCGGCAGGGCGAGCAGGATCTTGTCGTCGGGCCGCCACTGCCAGGCTTCGACCAGCGACTCGATTTGAGCCTGTATGGTCAGGTGGGTAGAGACCGCTCCCTTTGGCCGGCCGGTCGTGCCGCTGGTATAGACAATCATGGCACGGCGCTTGGACTCGACCTTGGGGAGCTCCACCCCGGCCGGCACCGAGGTATCGGCGAGCAGCTCCTCGAGTGTCATCAACCGAAGACCCCGGTCCTGGGCAATCGGGTCGAGCCGCCTGACCCAGTCGGACAGGGACACCAACACCTCGGGCTCTGCGTCTTCGATGATGTATTCCAGCTCGGGCTGAGGATGCGACGTACAAAGGGGCACCGCGACACCACCGGCCCGCCAGACCCCCCACTGCACCGCCACATAGGCATAGCTAGGCGGGAACAGAAACGCCACCCGCGCCTCCGCCAGATCGTCACGACCACCAAGCAGCGACCCGGCCACACGGCTCGAGTCGCTCAACAGGCGTTCATAGGAGAAATGGCCCTCGATCGCCTCGATCGCCAGCCGGTCACCATGCTCGACCGCACGTTCGATGAGAGGAATCGCCATCGTCGGCTCCAGAGTGTCCGTCAGCTCACCACCACCGGGCGGGATGGGGTAGAGGCCACCTCCGTCAACGGTGTTCGAGTCGCCTGGCCAAGCAGGGGATCACCTCTCCAAGCCACAATCCGGCGGTCGGGGCCGGCGCCGCGAGCGAGGGCCACCGCCATCAGCACCGACGAAGAGAGCTCGAACAAGCCAAATTGCCAGTCCGCCGCCCGATCCTCGAGCGGAGGATCCAGTCGGACCTGGAGACCCTCGTGACCGCTGAGCAGAAAGACCACGCTGCGCAGCGGCAGGGTGATGCCTTGGCCACGGGCCTTGAGATAGGCCTCCTTGAGTGTCCACAGACCAAAGAAATGATTCTTCTCCCCCTCCGCGGCGCAAGCCTTGAGCTCGGCCGCCTCCTCGACGGCAAATCGTCGCTCGGCCAGACCCCGCACATCCCGCGATCGCTCCATGTTTTCGACATCCACCCCGGCATCGATGCCATCGGTCACCAGACAGGCCACCACCCCCCGCGTGTGGGAGACATTGAACCGCAATCCCATCCCCGACGGCTCGGCGATCTCCGGCCGGCCCCGCGCGCTGATCTCGAACACCCAGTCCTCGGGAGCGACCTCCACATAGCGTGAAAGCGTGGTGCGCACCAGCGCCCGGGTCACGAGATACTGATGCCGCACCCGATTCGAGCCGATCTCCCCCAGGTGGGCCGCCTCCTCGTGGGAGAGCAACCGGCGATACCGATCGAGAATCGCCTCATCGGTGATCGCCTCGGCCGAGGTCAACCAGACGTGGGCCTCGTGCGCAAGGCGGCTGGCGTCAAAGGACATCCCCGGATGCTATGCCGAGGTCACGGATGCTGCAACGGGGGAAGGACCCCAAGGGACCCCACACCCCGGCCGGCTGGCACCGCGTGCCGAAGGCGCGTGGTCGAGCCGGTCGCGTCGGAGCCGTCGGTGACAGACCCGGGTACCACCACGCGGGGAGGTGACGGGTCGGGGGTCTGCCGACGGAGCGACTGGGCGCTGAGGCGAAAGCTATGGCACTTCCCGGGCCGTGGAGCGTGCGCGGTTGGAGCGCAGTGGCAGACCCCCGACCCGTTGC
>SBFI01000105.1 GCA_006227875.1 Acidobacteriota bacterium | reverse complement strand
CGCTTCCGGACCGCAGGCCTCCAGCGCTTTCGAGCTGCTCGAAGACTTCTTCCCTGCGGGCTCTCTTGGGCAGCATGGCAATCGGTATCGCGGCTCAGAGATTACCACGACCCGAGATACGCTTTTTTGAACTGTTACGGCTGGTGTTTTTGAATCGGATTGCCGGCCTTGCTAGTGGGTGCGCATCCGACTACGGTCCTTCAAGGACTCTCTGATCTCGGCTGAGAGGTCGGCGGGAAGCTCGCTGGGGTCGAGCTGGCCGGTCTTGTAGGCATAGTACTTGCCCTCGGCGGTAAGGGCTTCGCAGATCTCCGCACACCGCTCGCAGAGAAAGCTCTCGGTGGGGATGCCACAGTCGGCGCAGACATGAACGTGACTTTGTGCGTCTCTCATCGGCAAGTCTCCTCGATCGCTGTGAGGACCTGCTGTTTCCAGAGTGAATACACAGCACATCTCGTGCCACCGCCGAAGACCGCTATCACAGTGGGAAATCTCTGGTCCGAGGCCGGGCAAATAACACAAATTGTCAGTACTGACTGTCGTAACGGGTGCCGCGGCGACGTCATTGGAGGACAATCTAGCCATCATTGGCGAAAAGTTTGCTCGAGGCCTTGGATGTCCCAGTCCGCAAGACGCGCTGCGCCCTTGTAGGTCGTCTCCAAGAATTCCATCAGCATTTGGTCGGGGGAGGTCGCCCGGCGGACCTCGTCGTACGGCAGCACGAACTCGCCCAGATCCGGGTTCCATTTCGCGCCCTCGGGCTTGACTTCGACCTCCGAGAATCCCTCGGGTGTGGGATAGGCGTAGGAGTAGAAGATGGGGAAGGGCATCTGTTCGCCTCCGGGCCAGAAACCAGCGCTGCTGACCTCGTGGGAGTAGGCCTCGCGCATCACATCGAGCGGCATGTTCGGATAGCCGCCCGGATGCTCTGGTGCCGTGCGTCCGGAGAAGCGGGTCACCGCCAGATCGAAGCTGCCCCAGAAGAAATGCGACGGACTGGATTTTCCGAGGAACCCCGCACGGAATTTGGTGAAGATCCGGTCCACCTGGAGTAGGGCGCGCCAGAAACGCTGTGCGGCCTCAGCGTCGTACGAAGCATGTTGCTCATCCTCGGCAAATGGAATGGCCTCCTCGACCTCGTTGGGTTGAGCGTAAATCTCGACCGGCATCTCGAGTTGGGTCAGAGCCCCCATCACCTGGGCGTAGAAGTCTGCGGTGGTCTGCGGCTCGAGAGGTATCGTTCGCGACTTGTCGTCAGAGGATGAAATCAGAAGCTGGTGGTTGAGAAAGTCGAAGTCGATCTGAAATCTTCGATCTCCATGCGGAATAGGCGATGTCGTCAGTCCTCGCGGGCTGACATACAGAGCCACACTCCAGGAGTGGTTGATCCAGGGTGTCTGCACCATACGGATCTTGCCCACGATCTGTGTCCACATATGGAGAGTTGCGGCGGTGTCCTTCCAATCTTCGAAGGGCAATTCCGGCCAGCGATCGGTCGTTGGGTGAGAAGCTGTCGCAGTCATGTTTCTTCCTTTAGAGATCGTGTCCTCCGATTGCTGGCCTTTGAAGGGACCGTCGGCTCGCCGTGGCTGATTGCGCCAGAACGTTGAAGCGGAGTATACCGTTGCGCCGGGTCCGGACCTCCGCAGTCTGGCGGATCCGCGCGGCAGATCGACCTGACTCTTGACCTGCCGTGCGCAAAGATAGAAACTGAGAGGTGACAGTAGGCCTAGGGGTGGCCACTCGGCCTGAGATTACACCCTCGAACCTGATCCGGGTCATACCGGCGTAGGGAACGGCAGCCACGTACCCCACAACAGATTCGAAAAGGCTCGATCTCGAATCCGAGTCGCCCACCCTTCGCTGAGGAGGTCGGTGATGACCCGGGTCGAGACCCTTCGCTCTTTCCGCACAGCCCTGCACAACTTGTCAGGCCGCCTGAGCGAGCTCGCTTCCACCGTGCTCATGGTTCTGGTGTTGTCGTCCGCGAGCTTGGCCCAGACATCGGTTCGGGTTACGGGAGTGGTCCACGACCCGACGGGAGATCCCGTGTCGGGGGCCAGCGTTGTCTTCGACGGCCGGGAAACGGTGGTCACCGACGAGATCGGCCGCTTCTCGATCTTGGCGCAGTCGGGGGAATGGGAGCTCCAGGTGACCCACCCGGCTTTTCAGGCGGTGCGGTATCCGATCACGGTCGGCGATGAGAGCCTCGAGCTCGTGATTCGATTCGAGGCGGCGACCTCGGTCGAGGAGACGATCACGGTGATCGGGATTCGTGCCGGTGACGAGGTGCCGGTGACCAAGCGCAACATGGATCGCGAGGAGATCGAGACCCTGAGCTACGGTCAGGATGTTCCGGCGCTGCTGCAGTACACACCAGCGATGACCTGGTACTCAGACTCGGGCGTAGGCTCCAACTACTCCTATTTCAGTATGCGTGGAATCCAGCAGACGCGGATCAACATGACCTTCGACGGGGCACCGCTCAACGATCCCGCCGAGCACGCGGTCTACTTCAACAATTTCCACGATTTTGCCAACGCCGTCGACAGCATCCAGATCCAACGGGGTGTCGGCACCTCGTCGGTCGGCTCGCCTTCGTACGGTGGGTCGGTCAACTTCGCCAGCGGTCCGGCCTCACCGACCAGGAACGGTGATCTGCGGCTGGTCCTCGGCTCCTATGACACCAGGCGCGCCTCGGTCGCCTACGAGTCGGGCGTCTTCGACAATGGACTCTCCGTGTCGGGCAGGTTCTCATACGCCGACACCGACGGTTACCGGGACAATTCCGGTACCAAGCAGCGGACGCTGTTCTTCAATGCCGGTTGGCAGGGGGAGCGATCGTCTCTGAAGCTGGTCTCGTTCTTTGGCAACGTCGAGACCCAGCTGGCCTTTCTCGCCGTCGATCCCGATACCCTGAGCGAGAACCGGCGCTTCAACCCACTCGACGAAGCCGAGCGCGATGACTTTGGTCAGGACTTCGCTCAGCTCCAGTACACCCGCGCCTTTGGCGACGACACCCTGCTGACGGCCTCGCTCTACTACAACGGTGCCGACGGCTGGTTCCGACTCTGGGATGACCCGGAGACCCAGAGCGAGCTCCTCCAGTTCGGTATCGATCAGGGTTTTGTCGGCACCATGGTGACGGTCAGCCAGGTCGGCGATCGTCTCTCTACCACTTTGGGGGTCCACTACAACGACTTCAGCGGTGACCACACTCTCGACGCCGAGGAGCTTCGGATCTACGAGAACACCGGCTTCAAGGAGACGGCCAACGCCTTTGGCAAGTTGGAGTACCGGCTGGGGAGTTGGTTGTTATTTGGGGATCTCCAACTACGTTGGGCGGAGTTTTCCTACGCCGGGGATGTCGATCTCGGCTCGGTCGACTGGAGCTTCATCGATCCCAAGATCGGCGCTCGACGCCTGATATCACCGCAGATGAGTGTCTATGCCTCGCTGGGCAGAGCGCAGCGCGAGCCCTCGCGCATGGATCTGCTCCTGGGTGAGGACAACGCTACGATTCCCCACGATCTCGAGGCGGTTCGACCCGAGAAGGTGCTCGACTTAGAGATTGGTGTCGATCTCAACACGCCGCGGCTGGCTCTCCAGGCCAACATCTACGCCATGGAGTTCACCGACGAGATCGCCCTGACCGGAGAGCTCTCGGAGATCGGTCTGCCGCTGAGGCAGAACGTCGATGATTCGTACCGCCGCGGTCTCGAAGTCGATCTCAAGTGGATGGCGACCCAGAACTGGTCCCTCATCCATAGCGCCAACCTGAGCCGCAACCGGATCAGCGAGTGGACCCAGTTCTACGACGTCTACGACGAGCAGGGGGCGTGGATCGGCAGCGAGCCGATTACCTACACCGATGTGCCGCCCCTCTTGACCCCCGATGTGGTTGTCAATCTGGGTGCCGAATGGGCGCGACGAGACATCCGCGTGGCGCTAATGGGTCGCTATGTCGCCGATTCCCACCTCGACAACACCGGTCTCGACGAGTACCGGCTACCCGCCTACACCAACCTGGATCTGCGCGCCTCGATTGGTCTGGGTCGCTGGTGGTCGGCGGCACAGCCGAGTATCACTCTCTTTGTCAACAATCTCTTCGACAACCAGGATCAGTACCCGAGCGGTTACAGCTATCAGTTCATCAACCGGAACAGCAGTGGGGTAGACAGGCTCGACGGCATGCCTTTCTACTACCCTCTGGCCACCCGCAACATCGTCGTGTCGCTGGAGCTCGACCTCTAGAGTTCTGTTCCGCCGATCATGATCTCCATCGAGCTGCTCGCCGTCACTCTGACCCTGGTGGCGGTCTATCTGACGACGCGCCAGGTCATCTGGTGCTGGCCGCTGGGTATGGTGAGCGTCACCCTCTACGCCCTCGTGTTCTACAACGCCAGGCTGTATGCCGACATGGGGTTGCAGGCTCTGTACTTCGGGCTCGCCGTCTACGGCTGGTGGGCGTGGCTTCACGGTGGCGAGGAGCATGGCGAGCTGGAGGTATCGCTGGCGTCCAACAGGGCCAGGATCGTGGTCGTCGCGATCGGGGCGCTGGCCGGCATTCTCCTTGGATACTCCCTGAGCCGCCTGACCGACGCCTCGCTGCCGTTCATGGACTCCATCCTCACCTCCTTCAGCATCGCCGCCCAGTGGATGCAGACCCGAAAGCTGCTCGAAGCCTGGTTGGTGTGGCTGGGGGTGGACGTCTTTTACGTCGGTATGTTTCTGTACAAGGGGCTCTACCCGACGGCCGGGTTGTACGCGGTCTTTCTGTGCCTCGCCGTGGTGGGCTTTGTCGAGTGGCGCCGGTCGATGGGTGGGGTCGTGAGGCAACCGGAGGCGGAGGCGGCCTGATGTTGCGGGTGGTCGTCACCGGCTCCGAATGCACCGGTAAGACGACCTTGGCCGAGGCGCTCGCCGAGCACTACGGTACG
>SBFI01000251.1 GCA_006227875.1 Acidobacteriota bacterium | reverse complement strand
GTTTGAATCGCCACTGTAATCTCCCCAAAAACCTCCGAGAGCGTATGGGATCACCACAGACGGGTCAAGCGAACGCGTTGCACCCGCAGAGCCCGATCTAGAGTCGGCCCGTGGCGCGAGATGTCGGAGTCACATCGAGGTCGAACCAGGGCTCCTGACGACCGAATTTTGTCGTCAGACTGGCACCGACGGCAATCAGGCTGGCTACGGTCCACACCCAGGTTCCCGCCCACGGGACGAGCTTCAGGGTACCCAAGACGCAGAGACCGATTGTGGTACAGGTGGATGGCAGCAGGCGCCTCTTGAGGATGTGGTCGGCGATCCAGCCGCCGGTGGCGTGAAAGACCGCCACCATCCCCCAAAGCTTGAGCATCAGTGCAAGCAGGACGACAAGGGCCAACAAGGGCAGGCCAACGATCGCGGCTGCAAAGGCGGTGAAGAAAAGGGCGGTCATCGTCAGCGCCAGCACACCGGTCAGGCCGACAAAGAAATTGCGGAAGGGCTCCTGGCGAATGGCCTCGCCCGTGCTCAGGACCCCTCTGCCGTTGGTTGCGAGTAACAACAGCGACAGACCGAGCCAAGCGGCCAACAGGGACAGCTTGGCGCCGATGACCACCCGCGAGGTCGCGGCGCGGCCCAGGCTCGGCCCCTCGAGCAGAGTCAGCCAAGCCGCGCTGACCGTCGGATAGGACACTGAGCGCCCTTCGACCCTGGCTCCCTGGCGCACATCGATCTGACCCCCGAGGACAAAGCCGTCGCCGGCCACCAGGGCCCTCGGGCCCAAGAAACAGTCGCCGCCCAGAATCACCACGTCGCCGCCGACGCGGCCCTCGACACGCACCGAGCCGTCGATGGCGGCGACATCGGCCTGGGCCTCGCCCGCCACCACCAGATCCCGACCCAAGGCCACCACCTGCTGCCGCGCCAGGCTGCCTTCTTGGATAACGATAGCGGGCTCGTCCGCCGCGGCCATCAACCCGGAGGGCAACAGGTGAAAGACCGCTAGCACAGCGGTGATGAGGCGGACACGAGAGCACATGGCCTTCGCACTCGAGTGTAACAAGGCTTGCACCCAGCGGTGGAAGACCCGCGGGTTGCTAGGAAGGCGGTGTTCTTCTCGAGGCTGACTCGGCGGGTTGGTTGTGACGGACCAGGAGCCGGAGGAGGAGATAGTCGAGACCAAGGACTAACAGACCCACGGCGAGGATGTTCCATACCGAGCCGGCGAGTAACTCTTGAACGGCCAGGCCCAGCCCCTTCCAGGAGGCGGTGAGCAGGCCGGCGCCGGCCAGTGCGGTCGAACGGAACAGATCGACGATGGCGACAAGAGCGGCGATAAAGGGGGCCGTCGGCTCCAGACGGGCGGCACTGGTTCCCAGGAGAGCCGCACCGACACCGCCCAGAAGCACAGCCACGATCAAAGCTGCTGCCCAGCTACGCGGATGGGAGGACTCCCAACCCGCCGACGGCAGCGCGCTCATCACATCATCATGGAAGCTGCGGTGGACGGGAATGTGTGATTCCTTCAACAGGTTGTCCAGCGCCACCAGCTCCTGGCTCTCGGCTCGGCACTCGGCACAGGAGTCCAGGTGCTGACGCAAAAGAGAGCGATCTGCAGACGGCAGCTCGCCATCGCACTCGAGGTGCAGCCACTCGCGGTAGCTATCGTGATCCAGCCGCTTCATTCCACCAGCCCTCTCAGTCGCTCAAGTAGTCGTGCAACTTCTCTTTCATCATCCGTCGTCCTCTGAAGAGCTTGTTCTTGACGGTTCCCAAAGGCATCTCTTTGAGGCTGGCAATCTCGTCGTACGAAAGCTCTCCATAGTGACGCAGAACGATCAACTCACGGTACTCCCAGGGCAGCTGGTCGATGACCTCCTGGATGGCCTCACCCCGCTCCCGATTCCGCATATTGCGATAGGGGCTGGGGTCGGGGCTCGGAAACTCCCAGCTGCGGCTCTCGTCGTCGCTGCCCCCCGGCCGGTCCATGGAGACCACCTGGAGGCGGCGTTTGCGGATCTTGTCGATCGCCGCATTCTGGGCGACGCGAAAGAGCCAGGTCGAGAACTTGTAGCGGGGGTCGTAGCGATCCAGGGCCAGGTAGATCTTGACAAAGACCTCCTGTGCCAAATCCTGCGCCTCTTCGGTGTTTCGCAAGAGGCGGAAGAGGTAGTTGACCAGACGGCCCTGATAACGCTGAACCAGATCACTGAAAAGCTCCCGATCTCCCTTGAGGACCGCCGCCACTATTTCGGCGTCATTCTGCTGCAGCGATCCTTCTGACATATGTCTACGGCCCCTGAAGTAAAAGGTTGCAGGCCAGATTCCTTGCCGGAAACTAGTCTCCCTCGCCCCCCTGGAGTCGCCGCCCGAGAAGAAAGAGGCCGCCACCGATGGCCAGCATGACCAGCTCCGCCCTGAGGGCGTCGTAGAGCAGCCCGACAAACAGCGCCGAGCCGACCAGTACCAGGGCCGCGACCTGCATCAGCCAAGCTAGATCCCGCAACACCGGGTCAGCTACTCCTCTCGCGCGCCCTCGCTGCCGACCAACAGCTCCTCCTTGCCTGTGACCAGGCCTTGCTTGGTGCCCGACAACAGGGCCAGGAGATCCCTTTCGATCCCGTCCGGAGACACCTCCACTATCCGTCCGACCTCCCGGCCGTCACGGCGCACGATAAAGGTGGGGACATAGAGCAGCTCGTGACCGGCCAGGAGCTCACTCGGCTCCTGCTTGTCGCGGTCGACACCGATGTAGTGGATCTGGTCGGGATGATCGGCACCGATATCGTCCAGCGCGCGCCACAGCCGCGGCAGCTCTCGCCGGCTGTCGGAGCACCAGGTGCCCAGGAAGACTATGACCTCTGCGCCATCGAAAGCGGACTCGAGAAGGACGGCAGCCTCCAAGTCGGGCTGCGCCTCCATCTCGGCCTCGACCCACTCTGGTGCCGCGGCCTCGATTTCCTCACGCACCAGCGGGCCCAACAGCTCCGGCCCCTCGTCCTCGCTCGCTCCGCTCGCTGCCGGCCCGGCCGCCAAGAGCAAAACGGCGGCAACAAGAAGACGCAATCGACTGTTCATGAGGCGCGAGTTTACTCCACCTCGACGATCTCGAGGATGCGATCACCCTTGGCGACCTGTTCGAGAATGTCGACACCTCCTACCACCTCGCCAAAGGCGGTGTAGAGGCCGTCCAGATGAGGTTGGCGGGCCAGGGTGATGAAGAACTGGCTGCCGGCGGTGTCGGGCCCAGAAAGCGCCATGCCCACGACTCCACGGTCGTAGCGGAGCCGACCCACCTCATTGCGAATGACATAGCCCGGCCCGCCCCAGCCATCGCCGCGGGGATCGCCCCCCTGAACGACAAAATCGGCTATCACCCGGTGAAAATCGAGACCGTTGTAGAACCCCTGATTCGCCAGCTGGAAGAAGTTGTTGCAGGTCAAGGGTGCCTGTGGGCAAGCGATGCGTAACCGCACGACGCCATGCCGGGTGCGAATCTCGGCAAATCTCGGCTTCCAGGTCAGACGCACGATCTCGCGGTAGGAGTCCATAGTAAGGGTGGTGTTGACGATACCGACCGGTGGTCGTGGGCGATCGAGTTTCACCAACGCATCGGCGGCGGCACGCCTCACCGGAAAGTCGCGGGCTCTCGCCAGCTCTTCGAGCGCCGTGATCGCCGATCCACGCTCCAAGGTCTCGTGTTCGCCCCTGGCGGCAATTGCCGCGACACCGTTGAGCCCCAGGTCGACGAGCCGTCTTCCTCCTGGGCCACCGAGTGAGAGCACCAGCTCGTCGACCGTCACTTCGGGGTGAGACGCCAGCCATTCGAGGGCGGCCGCGCGCATGGCCGGGTCGGCGTCCTCGAGCCCGACGCGCGCCCAATCGGCGCTCGCGGGGCTCTCCGCTCCGAGAAGACCTGCCAGAGCCGCCAGACGGACGGGCACCGCCGGATCCTCCATCAGCTCTGCCAGCATCAGATTCTCGCCAAGCACCGTGGCGCCTTCCGCCGCCCAGGTTCTCAGCCGGTCGTCTCCCGAGCCCGCCCACTGGACGACCAGGTCTCCGGCCCGCCGATCCCCTCCTTCGGCCAGCGCCAGCATCGCCGCTTCACGTTCGGCGGCAGAACCGGTCGCCGCTCGTGCCGCCAGCACCCCACCAAGCTCTTCGCTCAGCAACCAGGCACCGCTCGCCTCGATGGCCGTGACTCGCACTCCCGGCCGCGGATCGTCCATCAGCTCCAACAGACGTGGGCGCCAATCCACGGGCGGCGCCGCCTTGCCCACATCGATAAGGGCTTTTGCCGCGCGCAGCGCCTGCACGACCGGCCCCGATGTGGGGTCATCGAGCAGCGGGCGCAGCCGCACGAGATCCTCTCGCCCCCCCACCCGACCCAGGGCCCTGGCGGCCCACCCCCGAACCCAGGGATCGCGATCCCCCAGCAGGGGGCGCAATAGACCGGCCCCCTCCGGTAGGGGATTGCGGGCGAGGGCATAGGCCGCCCAGACATGGAGCTCGGCGCTCTCCAGCTTCAGGGCCTCCTCGGCCACCGGCAGGCTCTTCTGATTGTCGAACAAGAACAGCGAAGGCAGCAGCCTGGACCAAAAAGCGGTCTGCCCCAGCTCCCCGGCCGCTCCGATCACCTCGGCAAGATCGACGTCGAGTCGCGCCAAGGCCTCGATCGCCAGCCGCCCGGTCTGGGCATCCGGGTCGGCGACGGCTCGCAGCAGCGCTTCTGCCGCCCGCTTCTCTCCCAGCTGACCCAACCCAAAGGCAGCAGCACGTCGGACTTCTGCCTGCTCATCGGACAGCATCTCCTCGAGCGGAAAACGCCCTCGCGGATCGCCTATCCTGCCCAGGCTCACCGCCAGCTCGGCTCTGAGCCCCAGATCCTCGTCCCGCATCCTGGCAACCACAAAGGGCTCGTAGAGCTTGCGATCGACCATCAGCAGCAT
>SBFI01000408.1 GCA_006227875.1 Acidobacteriota bacterium | reverse complement strand
TTCGGCTGCGGCATGCCCGATGGACCACCGCTAGCGCGAGAGTGCGGCTCAGCACCCTCGCGCACCAGCCATAGCATACACCCCAGCAGGAAGGACGACGATCTGGCCCCCTCTCGATTCCTGCTGCCAAGCCCGCGCACCCTTCAGCAGGCCTTCACCGCGAAGAACTACGTGCGGCCTGGCATCCAACTAGATGGTCGGGCCATGCGAGGATCCTCGACAGCGAAGTCAGGCGAGTCGCGGCAGCCAACACCTATAGCCGGGTAGCTATAGCGCCTGGCGCTCTCCTGACGCCCCCCGGGTACACATAACTTGTGGGGTTTCGAGTCCACCGCTGTCGACTCCCCGGCAAATGGAGGCTTCCACATGCGGCAAAGACTTTCGCAGATAGCAGAGATAACTCTCGCGGTTCTCGGCGGGGTACTGCTCGCCGTGTCCGTTCCGCAGTCGTTGTCCGCTCAGGCTGTTCTTCTTGCCAACAGCGGCAACCCGACTCGTCTCTACCATGTTGATCTCGATCCCAACGAAGCCACACCACTGCTCGATTTCCAACACTCCTTTTCGGTGGGGGCCGTCGCCCTGTGTTCAGGCAGTACGGAGCTTCTAGGCATCGGCACTTATCCGCCCTCGGTCTCTGTCGTCGACCTCGCCTCTCCTACGCCCACCGAGGAGCTTCTGGGCCATTTGCCCGCGGCATTTCGCGGCCGCGTCTACCAGGCTGCCTGCTCGCCTGACGGAGACTATTTCTTCACCAATGTGGCCAACGAGGGCCTCTATACGCTCGATCCCGCGACCTGTGATCCGGGACCGTGTGCCCCCTCGTTCGTCGGCACGATCCACACCGTCGACGCCACCGGCCAAGAGCACATTCTCGATACCCATGCCGCCGACATCGAATTCGTCTCCTCGGGCGAGATGTATCTGATGACCATAAGGTCGAGAACCCCTCAATCCATCAGAGGTCTGTACCGGGTCGACGCCGAGACCGCCGTCGCCACGTTCGTCGGTGAGATTTCGATTCGGCGGGACAATATCGGTTTGGCCGAAACCGATGACGGCCGTCTGATCCTCTCTAGCCACGACGACAACCTCTACGAGATCGACGCCCAGACGGCCGATGTGATCAACCTCGGTTCCATCGCGTTGCGCGACGACGGTCTCGCCGACGGACAGAAGCTTGATATCAGTAGCGGTGACATGGCTGGTCACGCCCCACCGCTGGGTGGAGCGGCTTGCCCACCCAGCATCGATTTTGAGACCGACTACACCTTGGCAAATCCGTTACGGGTCGGCGACATCATCGACGACGCCAACCAGCCTTGGGGACCGGCGGGAATCTTTCTTTCCACCGACGATCCCGGGAACCAGCCCTTGATGATCTTCGACAGCGGCTCCCCAACCGGAGGCGACAAGGACCTGGGTACACCCAACGAGCTCTTTACCATCCCGCCGGATTTCATCACGCGCGGTCCGGGGATAGGTGACAGCGGCAACTCCAACCAGTTGCCGCGCGGCAAAGTGCTCATCCTTTCAGAGGATGGCAATTCCGGCGATCCCAACGATGCGGACGATGGGGGCCTCATCGCCTTCGACTTCGTGCCGCCGGTCGAGATCACCGAAGTCCGCATCCTCGACATCGACAAAGACGAGGGCGGTGGAACGGTCACTGCCTACGACGACTCCGGGGCAGTAATCGTCTCCAGATCGCTCGTGCCCTTGGGGGACAACAGCTTCCAGACAGTCGAGCTATTTGCTCCGGGCGTCCAGCGACTGGAGATCTGGCTGGCCGGCAGCGGAGCCCTCTCGGAGGTCATCCTCTGCGATGACGTCTGTGTCTTCGTGCCCGAGCCCCCAGACTCCGACTGTGTCGATGAGGCCATCTATGCCGTCGACGACATAGCTGGTCGCAGCTCGCAGTTCTTCACCTTGGATGGCGCCGCAGTCATGGACTGTGGGCCGGTGCAAGAGGCTTATAACATCGAGGGCCTCGAGGGTCACAACGGCGTCCTCTACGGCTCGTCGGGGGACGTCTCGAACGAGATTCCCGGTGTGCGCATGAGCGGCGCTCTCTACACGGTGGATGGCGATGATTGCGAGCCCCACTTCATAGGAGAAACGGGCTTCAGCGATATCGAAGGCCTGGCCTTTCATCCCAGCGGGGTGCTCTTTGGCATCGACGAGAGCGCCGGAGTCGTCACCATCGACACCTCGACGGGCGCCGCTACCTGGGTGGCGCCCGACGACGGCAACAAGATGGAGGCCATCACCTGGAGCCATGACGGTGAGGTGCTCTTCGGCTCCGGCGAGAACGAAGGGACCAGCCCGAGGACCAGCACCCTCTACTCGTACCTCTGTACGAGCGGGAGTCTGACCACAGGCGACTGTGCTGGCGGAGGTTGGGTGACGGTCAGCAACATGCTGCCGGGTGAGGTCGAAGGCCTGGAGACTGCCGCCAACGGCGACCTCATCGTTGGGGTCCACTCCGACAGCGGCGATGCAATGATCTACTACTGGTCGCTGGACACCTCTGCCCCCTACAACGAGGTGGTCACCCAAAACCACTCGGACGTCGAGGGTTTGGCGCAATGTCTCTAGATCTCCTCTAGATCGACTCCGGCCCGCTTTTCACTCTCTCGACGCCTCTTGCCCGGGCTTCTTGTTTCACCACGAACAAGGTAGCCTTGCCCCTACCCAAGGAGGTCTCGATGAGTGAACCGCAGCAATTCCTCGCCACCGTACCGCTCTTCGCCTCGCTGGCTCCGGAGGAGCTGGCGATCGTCTCCGGGATGGTCACCGGGGTGGAATGGGAAGCGGGAGCGGATGTCTTCTCCATGGGAGACACCAGCGACTCGATGGTCGTCGTTGAAGAGGGTGTAGTCGAGGTCTATACCGTCGTCAGCGGTATCGAGAAGCTGTTCATGACCGTGCGAGCCGGCGGTGTCTTTGGTCTGCTGGCGCTCATCGACATCGGTGATCCGCCCGGCGGTGCCCGCGCCGTCGAGCGGACACGGGCATTTGCCCTGGCGCGGCAAAGCCTCGACCGGCTGGTCGAGGAACACCCCGGGGTCGGTGCCAAGCTGCTCAGCGGCATCGGCACCACCCTCGGTCGCCAGATACGAATTCTCATCGACCAGTACCGCGACACCGTGGCCTGGAACCTCGAGGTGACCGGGCTGACCAGCCTCAACCTCGAGCGCATCATGACCGAGCGCATCCAGGTGGCCGTCGAGACAATCCGCGGGGAGCCGCTCACCGGCACGCTGCTGCGCTTCGAGGCCAGCGCTGCCGGCCACGAGCTCTACCTCGAAAGCAAGGACAAGGAGATTCACGTGATCCCCTACCACGCGATCGTGCGGCTCTCGCTCGACCGCAGCGCCGTCAGCGACACCGAAGACACCCCCCTCCTCTAGGAGCTCGAACGATGGCGGAAATCGACAAGATTCTGAAGTACGCGATCAGCGTCGGGGCATCCGACCTCCATCTGGCGGCGCGGACCCGCCCCATGCTGCGCATCCACGGCACCATGGTTCCAGCCTCCGAGCAGGACACCCAGGCGCTCTCTCCCGAGTCGATGCAACGACTGGTCGGCGAGATCATGCCGCAGCGGGCCAAGGAGGAGCTCCAGCAGAGATGCGACACCGATTTCGCCTATGGTGTGGCGGACCTCGGTCGTTTCCGTGTCAATGTCTTTCGCAATCATCTGGGCACCGGTGCGGTCTTCCGTCACATTCCCAGCAAGATCCTGACCTTCGAGGAGCTCGAGCTGCCGGGGAGCCTCGCCCAGTTCTGCATGCTCAACAAGGGGCTGGTGCTGGTCACGGGTCCGACCGGTAGCGGCAAGTCGACGACGCTCGCGGCCATGATCGATTACATCAATCGGCATCGCCGCGACCACGTCATCACCATCGAGGACCCCATCGAGTTCGTCCACCAGGACAACCACTGCCGTATCAGCCAGCGTGAGATCAAGGAACATGCGGAGAGCTTCAAGCGGGCCCTGCGGGCGGCGCTCCGTCAAGACCCGGATATCGTGCTGGTGGGTGAGATGCGCGATCTCGAGACAACGGAGACGGCTATCGAGACGGCGGAGACCGGGCACCTTGTCTTTGGCACGCTGCATACCTCCACCGCCGCCAGCACCATCGACCGCATCATCGACCAGTTTCCGCACGAGCGGCAGGACCAGATCCGCACCATGCTGGCGGCGTCTCTCAAGGGGGTCGTCTGTCAGACCCTGTGCAAGCGTCAGGACGGCTCCGGCCGCATCGCCGCGCTCGAGATCATGGTGGTCACCCACGGTGTCGCCGCCAACATTCGCGACGGCAAGACCCACCAGATCCCCACCGCCATCCAGACCGGCAAGCAGCTCGGGATGCAGCTGCTCAACGACGATCTCTTGCGATTGGTCAAGGCGCGCGCCGTCGCGCCCGAGGAGGCGTACATGAAGGCCATGGAAAAAACCGACATGGTCAACAAGCTGCGGGTGGCGGGATTCCATCTTCCAACCGCCCATTGAGGCCGCCACGCCGGGCGGCGGTGGTAAACTCTTGGCGAGCATCGAATCCGCCTCGAATCTGTTGGCCACCAGCCATAGGAGGGCTTCTGGCGTGCAAAAGAACCTCGAGCTCAAGGACCAGACCCAGGTCATCATCCGCGAGATGACCGCCGAAGATCTCGATTCATCCCTCGCCTTCTTCGCATCTCTGTCCGAGGCCGACCGGACCTACCTGCGCCGTGACGTCACCAAGCGGGAGGTGGTGGAGCGTCGGATCGCCGAGTGCGGCCCGGGTGTCGCCACACGGCTGGTAGCTATCGTCGATGGCCGCATCGTCGCCGATGGAACCCTGGAGCTGTCCGGCGAGGACTGGAAGGAACACGTTGGTGAGCTGCGGCTCATCGTTGCCGGACCCTACCGGCGCCAGGGCCTCGGCGCGCTGATGGCGCGCGAGCTGTA
>SBFI01000076.1 GCA_006227875.1 Acidobacteriota bacterium | reverse complement strand
CGAGCACGACCTCGTGCCACTGGATGCTGTTGGAGGGTCGCAACACCCAGTGGTTCTCGTCCGGAAAATAGAGAAACTCGCTGGCCACCCCCTTGCGCTGGAGAGCCGTAAAGGTCGCCATTGCCTGGGTCTCCGGGATCCGATAGTCGTTCGCTCCGTGGACGACCAACATCGGTGTCTGCCACTTGTCCACGTGTTGCGCCGGGTTGTGACGCTCGAAACCCTCGCTGGCTGTCCAGTAGGTCCCGCCATGCTCCCACTCGGGGAACCAGAGCTCCTCGGTGGCGTAGTACATCATCCGCTGGTCGAAGATGCCGTCGTGATTGACCAGGCAGCGAAAGCGATCGGGCCAGTTGCCGGCGATCCAGTTGATCATGTAGCCGCCATACGAGGCCCCCAGGGCGCAGACCCGCTCGCCATCCAACCACGAGTAGCGTCCAAGCGCCGCGGCGAGACCCTTCTGCAGATCCTCCAGCGGCTTGCCGCCCCAGTCACCGGTGATCGAATCGGTAAAGTCCTGCCCATAGCCGGTGGAGCCATGGAAATCGATCATCACCGCGCCATAGCCGGCCCCGGCGTAGGTCTGTGGGTTCCAGCGATAGTGAAAATCGTTGCCAAAAGAGCCCTGGGGTCCGCCGTGGATGAGAAACGCCACCGGATACTTGTTCCCGGCATCGAACTCGACCGGCTTGACCACATAGGCATGAACCGTCTCGCCCTTGGCGCCGCGAAAGGTGAACTGCTCGGGCTCACCCATCAACACCGAGGCCAGAAGCTCAGCGTTGACATCGGTGATCCGCTGCAGATCCGAGCCATCCCGCTCAACCGAAAAGAAATCGACCGGCGAGCGGAGATCGTCGCGACCAAAGACGATACGGTCGCCCGCCAGAGCCGGCGAGCGAACGTGCCCTTCGCCGACGATTGCTGCCGCCTCACCCGACGCCACCGAGATAGAAAACAGCGACACCTGGCCTACATCGGCCGCCGTCGTGTAGATCGTCTCTCCATCCTCTGAAAACAGCACCCCCCGCGCCGAACGGTCCCACTCTTCCGTCAGCACACGCGTTTCACCTTCTGGCCAGTCCCGCAGAATGATGCGAAAGCGATCGGCTTCGAAGCCCGGCCGCTTCATCGCCAGATAGGCCAGGGTCTTGCCATCGGGAGAGAAGACCGGCTGGGTGTCCCACGCCTCGTTGGCTTCCGTGAGACAGCGTGGGGACTCCGACCCATCGGCCGGTGCGTAGTAAAGGTCGAAGTCGGTCGACCAGGCCTCGCTCGCTCCCACGCTCCGTGCCGTGAACACCAGTCCACTGCCATCGGGGGTAAAGGTGAGCTCCTCGGCGCCGCCAAACGGCTTTGACGGCACATCGGCTTCCATACCCGCCGTTACGTCGACCGGCTCGCCACCGGCTACCGGTATGACAAACAGGTGCGAACGACGGCCGTCGGCCCACGCGTCCCAGTGGCGGAAGAGCAGCTGCTTGAAGACAACACCCGAGGACTTCTGCTCCTTTCGCTCCTCCAGGCGCTCTACCGTACAGCCGAGGTCTTCACAGTCGACAAAGACCTCCATCGAGATGGCCAGCGACTTGCCGTCCGGCGAGATCGTCAGGCTGCCGACGTCCAGCGGCAGATCGGTCACCTGTGTGGCCACTCCACCGTCGCGGGGTATGCGCCAGACCTGTGAGGAGCCCGAGCGGCTGGAAAGAAAGTAGATCGCCCGGCCATCGGTCGACCAGCGCGGGCTGGAGTCGCCGGATTCGTGAGTCGTCAACCTGCGTAGACCACTGCCGTCGACACCGATCGTCCAGATGTCGGTGCGCCCCTTGTCGGCTTCGAAATCGGTCGTGCGGCGCACAAAGGCGATCTCCTCGCCTCCCGGTGCCACCTGCGGATCCGAGACCCGCTCCATGGCCACCAGATCATGGGCCGAGAACGGACGGGGCTGGCTGGCCAAGACCGGCAGAGCCGCGAGCAGCAGAATCATCCATCCAATCAAAGAAGATCGCATGACTTCCCTCCTGAGAATGCCAAGAATAGCAGCGCCGGTCAGCGGATTCGAGTGGCGGCGGCGATACAATCACTGTCGCTCATGAGCACCGGCTCACCCAGCCTGCAAGCCCGGTTCAAACGATCGCGCCGCCGTCTCCTCGAGTGGCTCGCCATCCATGTCTTTGGCGGTTTCGTGTTGCGCCTGCTGGTCAGCACCTGGCGCCTCGACTCCGTCAATCTCGAACCAGTGGCGGAGGCCATGGCCGCCGGCCAGCGGTTCATCCTCGCCTTCTGGCACAACCGGCAGATCGGCTTTATCAAGATTCAACAACGCTACAGGGTACCGGTCAAAGTCATGGTCAGCCGCCATGGTGACGGCGAGATCATTGCCCGCATCGTGGCCAAGCACGGTATCGGCTCGGTGCGGGGGAGCTCGACCCGCGGCGGCTCGGCGGCGCTCAAAGAGCTGGTGGAGGCTACTGCCGAGGGTCACGTGGCCATCACCCCCGATGGACCCGTAGGTCCCCGCTACCAACTCAAACAGGGAGCGGTGCTGCTGGCCTCGCGCAGCGGTCTGCCGGTTATCTGCATCTCCTGGAGCACAGACCGGGCCTGGTGCTTTCGCAGCTGGGACCGTTTTCTGCTGCCAAAACCCTTTGCTCGTCTCAGGGCCGACGCCGATGGTCCGATCGAAGTCCCACCGGGATTGGACGCCGATGGAACCGAGAAGACTCGCCGCGAGCTCGAGCAACGAATGAAAAAGCTGACTGCGAAACTCGATGGAGAAGTGGGCCGCCAGATCGACCCGGCGCTACATTGAGATCGATCCCTTGCGGAAGTCGGTGCGGCCGATAAGGGCGTTGATCAGTACCGGCCGGCCTTTGGCGACCTCCTGTCTTGCCTGCTCCAGGACCTTCTCGGTCTCGTCCGGCCGCTCGAGTCGAAAACCCCGGCCGCCAAAACCCTCTGCCACGACGTCGTAGTCGGTACGCCTTAGGACCGTCCCCACGTCGTCCTTGAGGATCTCCACCTGCTCGCGCGCGATTTGCGCCCAACAGGCGTCATTGCCGACCACCGCCAGCACCGGAATCTCGTGGCGGACGAAGGTGTCGAACTCGGCAAGGCTGTAGGCCACAGAGCCGTCTCCGTAGAGGATCCAGACCGCGGCTTCGGGTCGACAGAGCTTGGCTCCCAGAGCAAAACCGGCGCCGACTCCAAGGGTGCCAAAGACACCCGGGTCGAGCCAGCTCAACGGTTTTTTTGGTGAGACGATGTAGGAGGCCGTGGCGACAAAATCGCCCCCGTCGGCCACCAGAATGCTCTCGTCCTCGAGATCTCGATCGATCTGACTACAGAGAGCAAGCGGGTTGAGATATTGGGTCGTCTTGTCGGCCAGGCGCGAAATCTCTTCGACGCGCTCCCGATCCCGAAGGTGAAGAGCTTCGAGCCAGTGCTCCCAGACCGGTTGCCCAATCTCGTGCTCCGCCAAAGAGCGCAGAAAGCGACCCGGATCGCACACGACTCCGAGCTGCGGTCGACGGTTCTTGGCCACCTCTTCGCCATTCCGATTGACCGAGATCACCTTTGCCAGACGGTTGATCTGTCGTCCGTAGTCGAGCCGGAAATCGCAGGGCACGCCGGCCAGAATCACGGTGTCGGCCTCTCGTAGGGCCTTGCGTCGCTGGTGGCGCAGCTGCAATCGATGCCCCCTACCCAGAAGACCACGCGCCATACCGGACAGATAGACAGGGACACCGAGACGCTCGACCGCTGCCGCCAAATCGGCAACACTCGAGGCGTCCAGTGTCGCCTGACTCCCTACCATCAGGACAGGACGACTGGATCGAGCGAGCATTCTTGCCGTCCCTCGAACTGCCGATCTCGGAGCCTGCGGAATCTCCACCTTGACGGGGTCCCCGGCCGCATACCTCTCGGCGTCACCAAAGAGCCTGTTCAGGTGGCGGCGAAGATACCAATTCAGGGCTCGCTCTCCGACCGAGCCTCCTTTGCGGTCGGCTTGCTGGCCATAGAGACGCCGAACCAGACTCTCTTCGTAGAGAAGATCGACCGGGCACTCGACAAACACCGGACCTGGAACCCCGCGCTGGGCGATGGAAAAGGCCCGCAGCAGGACCGGTATCAGGTCTCGAACCCGCGAGACACTCGTCGCCCATTTGACATGGGGCTCGAAGAGCGCCATCTGATCGATGTCCTGGAGGGCGCCCCGACCCTTGAGGATGGTGCCGGTCGCACCGCCCAGCAGAACCACCGGGGACTGTGCCAGCTGGGCGTTCTTGACCGCGGTGATGGTGTTGGTGACGCCGGGGCCGGCGGTCACCGCCGCCACCCCGGGCGACCCACTGAGCCGGGCGACGGCATCGGCCGCAAAGACGGCGTTGGCCTCGTGGCGCACGTCCACCACACGGATTCCCGCCCGTTTGGCGGCGACCAGGATGGGCGAGATGTGGCCCCCACACAGAGTGAACAGAAACCGGACACCCTGTTTCTCGAGGACCTCGGCGATGAGCTCGCCACCGTTCATCCCGTGCTCTGCTATACCTCTTCCATATGGGGATAGGGGAAATCGGTCGGCGGCACAAAGGTTTCCTTGATCGACCGCAGCGAGGTCCAGCGCATCAAGTTGAGCATGGAGCCCGCCTTGTCATTGGTGCCCGAGGCCCGGGAGCCGCCAAAGGGCTGCTGCCCAACCACCGCGCCGGTCGGCTTGTCGTTGATGTAGAAGTTCCCCGCGGAGTGGCGAAGAGCCGCGGCCAGCTTGACGATGACCCGCCGATCCTGAGCGAAGATGGCCCCGGTCAAGGCGTAGGGGCTGGTCGTATCGCAGAGCTCGAGTGTCTCCTCGACGCTGTTGTCGTCGTAGACAAAGACGGTGAGGATGGGTGCAAAGATCTCCTCCTGCATGAGCTTGGATCGCGGATCCTCCGATAGCACGACCGTGGGCTCCAGGAA
>SBFI01000445.1 GCA_006227875.1 Acidobacteriota bacterium | reverse complement strand
CATCTGGTGACTGCTACGTGCGCCTGTGGCAACACGTTCGAGACCTATTCCACCAAGCAGGAGCTCCGGCTGGAGATCTGCAACGAGTGTCATCCCTTCTTCACCGGCAAGCAGAAGCTGGTGGACACCGCGGGTCGGGTCGAGCGCTTCAAGCGTCGCTACGGCACCAAGTAAGCCGCATTCGTTTCCGGCGCCGCCATGGCGCTGCCGCTCATGTAGCTTGGAACCGCTCCCCCTTACGGAGCGGTTCCTGTGGTTTGAGCTGAGATAGCATCGAGAAGAGAGATGTTCCAGAAACTCACCGAGCTAGAGGCGACCTACAAAGAGCTGACGGAGAAGCTTGGCCGACCCGGCGACTCACTCCGACGCCGATCTATTCCGGGAGACGAGCAAGAAGCTGTCCGACATCACCCCGGTGGTCGAGCTCTACCGGCAGTACCGGGAGGTGGAAGCCGAGCACGCTCAGACCCAGGAGATGCTCGAAGGTCTCGACAAGGGTGACGAGCTCTACGAGATGGCGAGCGAGGAGCTCGAGAGGCTGACGGCCCAGAGGGAGGAGCTCGAGGAGAAGCTACGCATCGAGCTCACCCCAAAGGACCCCAACGACGAGCGCAATGTGGTTCTCGAGATCCGGGCCGGCACCGGTGGCGACGAAGCCACGCTCTTTGCCGCCGAGCTGTTCCGAATGTACACCCGGTATGCCGAAGAGCAAAGGTGGAAGGTCGAGATCATCGACATCTCGGAGTCGGGAATCCGCGGCATCAAGGACGTGTCGGCCATCATCGAGGGCCGAGGTGCTTACAGCCGCCTCAAGTACGAGGCCGGGGTTCATCGCGTTCAGCGGGTACCAGAGACCGAGGCCTCCGGACGGATTCACACTTCCGCGGTAACGGTGGCCGTGCTACCCGAGGCCGAAGACGTGGAGATAAAGATCGACGAGAAGGATCTCCGCATCGACCGCTTCTGTTCTTCCGGCCCGGGCGGCCAGGGTGTCAACACCACCTACTCGGCTGTGCGCATCACTCACTTGCCGACCGGTCTGGTGGTCTCCTGCCAGGACGAGCGCAGCCAGATCAAGAACCGAGCCAAGGCTCTCCGTGTATTGAAGTCGCGTCTGCTCGAGATCGAACGCGAGAAAGCCCAGTCCGAGATCACCGCCGAGCGCCGCAAGATGGTCGGCAGCGGCGACCGGTCGGAGAAGGTCCGCACTTACAACTTCCCCCAGAATCGGGTGACCGATCATCGGATCGGTCTCACCTTGCATCAGCTGCCGGCCATCCTGGAGGGCGGGCTCACTCCTCTCATCGAGCCCCTGGCCACCCACTTCCGAGCCGCTCAGATCCAGGAGACCGCCGCCCAGACCGAGTGATCCCGGATCTGCGATGTCTGCTGCCCTCGACTCTTCTGCCGGCGCCGACAACGCGAGTCCGCTCGTCGAGGAGATCCTCACCGCAGCACGCAACCGGCTGTCGAAGGCATCATTCGGCCCGCCGACCCGGGAGGCGGCGTTGCTGTTGGCGCGGGTAATGGGTCTCACCGAAGCTCAGCTGCTGGCCCACAGCCGCGATGTGGTGCCCCCCGCGGCCGCCGATGAATTCTCGAGTTTGCTCGAACGCCGGCTCACCGGCGAACCGGTGGCCTATCTCCTCCAGGAGAAGGAGTTCTTTGGACGACCCTTCCTGGTCGACTCCCGAGTACTGATTCCGAGACCCGAGACCGAGCATCTGGTCGAATTCGCCCTCGAGCAGAACCTGCCCCGGTCACCCTCGATTCTCGATGTCGGTACCGGCTCCGGCTGCATCGGTCTAACCCTGGCCCTGGAGATTTCTGCTGCTCGAGTCGTGGCCACCGATCTGTCGCCGAGTGCGCTGGCGGTGGCCAGCACAAACGCCCGGCGTCTGGGAGTCACGGACCGGGTACGGCTGGTCGCCACCGATCTGGCCCGGGGTCTGGACCCGACCCGCTTCGACTTGGTGGTAAGCAACCCACCCTATATCGGTCACGATGAGGCCGACGAGCTTTCACCCGAGGTCAGACGCTTCGAGCCGGCAACGGCGCTGTTTTCTCCCGTCGATGCCCACAGAGTCCTGGAGCGATTGCTCACCGATCTCCAATCGGTGAAGATGGGGACTCCACTGATGGTGGAGATCGGTTTTGGTCAGCGCGACAAGGTAGAGAGCCTCGCCTCCGGCTCGCCGTTCGAGCTGGCGACCATCCGCCCCGATTACGCGGGTATACCCAGAGTCGCGATCTTCCACCGAAGATAGGAGTCCGACAGCCAGTGGATCGTTTCCGGATAGAGGGACCCAATCGGCTCGCCGGCACCGTCCGGGCGAGTGGCGCCAAGAACGCCGCCCTGCCTGCGCTCGCCGCCTCCCTGCTCACCGACGAACCCCTGGAGCTGGTCGGACTCCCTCGGGTCCGGGACATCATGACCATGCGCAAGCTCCTCGACCACCTGGGAGTGGACAGCGAGCAAGAGGGTGACTCACTCCGACTTGTCGCCACCGACCGGGCCTCTACCGACGACGCTCCCTACGAGCTGGTCAAGACCATGCGCGCCAGCATCCTGGTGCTCGGACCCCTGGTGGCGAGGTTGGGGCACGCTCGGGTCTCACTGCCCGGTGGCTGTGCCATCGGAGTCCGACCGATCGATCAGCATCTGGCCTGTCTCGAGGCCCTGGGCGCCGAGGTGGAGCTGGAGCATGGTTATGTCACGGCTCGGGCCGAGCGGCTCGTCGGCGCCAGTTTCCGGTTCTCCACACCCACGGTGACCGGCACCGAAAACATGCTGATGGCAGCGGTTCTCGCACACGGCACGACCGTGCTGGAGAACTGTGCTCGCGAGCCCGAGGTGGTGGATCTCGCCAGGTTGCTCACCGGTATGGGAGCCAAGATCGACGGTGCCGGCAACGAGTCCATCGTCATCGAAGGGGTGGAAAGCCTGGCGGGCACCCGTCACACGGTTATCCCCGATCGGATCGAAGGCGGCACCTATCTGATCGGCGCCGCCATCACCGGTGGCGACATTCTGCTCGAAGGGGCAGATGCTGCCGATCTGGCGCCATTGCTCGAAAAACTGGCCGAAAACGGCTGCGAGATAGAGGAGCTGGCCGCCGGCATCCAGCTGCGCAGGCAAGGCGAGCTCAAGCCCCGCGACACGGTCACCGCACCCCATCCCGGATTTCCCACCGATCTTCAAGCTCAGTACATGGCCCTCATGACCCAGGCCGAGGGCGGGTCGACGATCTGCGAGACCATCTTCGAGAACCGGTTCCAGCACGTCTCCGAGCTCACCCGCATGGGCGCCGACATCCAGGTGGAGGGGAGCTACGCCCGCATCCATGGTCCCAGCCGGCTCTCCAGCGCTTCGGTCATGGCCACCGACCTGAGGGCCTCCGCATGTCTGGTCCTGGCCGGCCTCGTTGCCCATGGCGAGACTCAGGTCGACCGCATCTACCACCTCGACCGTGGATACGAGCGGATGGAATTGAAATTGCAGAGTTTGGGAGCGCGAGTGGAGCGGCTCGAATAAGGAGACTGAGATGAGCGACTGCCTATTTTGTCGAATCGTCGACGGTGAGCTACCGGCCAAGATCGTCCACCAAGACGAAGAGATCGTCGCCTTCCACGATGTCAGCCCACAAGCCCCAACTCACATACTGGTGATCCCCAAAGAGCACGTCCCCACGCTGTTGGATACCGATGAGAGCCGGGCCGAGCTGCTGGGCAAGCTCCAGCTGGCAGCCATCGAGATCGCCCGCCAAGAGGGTCTGGACGAGGACGGCTTCCGCCTGGTGACCAACTGCCTCGAGGGAGCCGGCCAGTCGGTGTTTCACATCCATCTGCATCTTCTTGGCGGTCGCCCGCTCGGCTGGCCTCCGGGATGATCTGGCTTCTTGCTCTCACGCTGCTGACGGGAGATCCGCGTCCCGCCGTCATCGAGCTGCAGCTCGACGAGGACCTCGAAACGGCCCTCGTCGAGGTCGAGAGCACCCTGGAGGAGCAGCCAAACTCGGCTCGCCGTCTGGGATTCGATTATCTGCACGGGCATCTGCTCGAGGCGCTCGGCCGCGGACTCGATGCCCACGACGCCTTCGCCAGAGCCATGGGTGCCACCCCGGCTCTCGGTGGCTACAGCCGCTACCGCCTGGCTTTGAACCAGCTCCGCATGGGTCACCCCGAGGTGGCAGCCGGGCTGCTGGCCACGCTGTTGGCCAGCGAGCCTCCGGAGCCGTTGATACCCGTCGCCACGGGTCTTTTTGTCCGCTCGCTGGCTCTGGGTGGAGACTGCCGGCTGTTGGCGGCAAGAGACAATTGGCAGCTGCCCACCGACGAGCGGCGGACCGTCGAGCTGGCGGCCGCGGACTGTGAGCTGCGGCAGGGCCGAGCCAACCAGGCCCGGCCTCTGCTTGTCGAGTTGCTGGAGGAGGGGCTGAAGGACGAGTCCGCCCGCGGCGCCGCCGAGCGCATCGCCTCGCTGACGCCACCCACACGTAGTCCGAGGGCAACGTCGCTCCTGCTTGGCATGGCGTTTCACCGCCACCGGGAGTTACAGAAGTCGACTCTTTTTCTGGAGGTCGGCCTGGGAGATGGTCGGCGCACCCCATCCGCCACCGAAGAAGAGGAGCTCTTGGAAGCTCGCTATTCGCTGGCCAGGGGCTACTTCTGGCTCCGCGACTATGCCGCCGCCGCGGTGCGATTTGGCGAGCTGGCGGCGGATGAGAGTGACCCCGAAAAGCAAGCACGTGCTCTCTATCAACAGGGACGCTGCTTCGAGCTCCATGGCGACTGGAAAGCAGCGGCGGGAGCCTATCGTCGGGTCCAAGAGATCGACCCCACGGGCGACTGGACCGCCGCCGCCCTGCTCTCGGCGCTGCGGGTCGAGTGGCGAGGGGGCAGAGAGGATACCGCCACCGAGATTCTGGGCCAGCTTCGCTCGAGAAGGGGATGGCGCAGCATGCTCCAGAGGGCCGCCCTGTTCTTGGCAACCTCGGAGATCGTGCGCTCGCGTCCGCAACAGGCCGCCGCCTGGCTGGAGCAGATCGGTCGAGCAACCGGTACGACCCGGGTCGAGGTCGACTACTGGCGAGGCCGACTGGCCGAAGCCCAAGACCAGAAGCCGACCGCGGTCAAGCGCTACCTCTCGGTGCTGCTGGCCGACACCTATCACCCGTTGGCACAAGACGCCCGCCGGCGATTGGCAACGCCAGCCCTGGTCGCCACCGCTCGAGACGAGGCTGGACGGCTCGCCCAATCGGGGCGCAACCGGGATCTGCACGCTGTATGGCTGCTGTTGGGTGATACCGACCCCG
>SBFI01000016.1 GCA_006227875.1 Acidobacteriota bacterium | reverse complement strand
GTTGGCTGGGGGAGGGCGGCTAGCGGCTGATCGCGTCCCCGCTCCAGCCGGGCCAGCCCCAGCCGACAAGCAAAGGCCAGGGTAGCGGCGACCCATCGGAGCTCGCGTGCGACCAAGGTCGAGTCAGCGGCGCCTGCTGGGAGTGAAGACAGGCGGTCGGCCGCGGACTCGGTCTCCGTCAGCGAGCGCGTGAGTGCTTTGCTGGTCAGCCCGGCGAAGCGCTGGTGCTCGAGCGTCTCGCCCGCCCGGAGAAGCAAGAAGAACAGGGGCGAGCCGTTCTTGGTTTTGGCGCCGGTATGGCGGTAGACGTTGCCGAGGTCGAGCGCGATCTGTCCGAGTCCAATGGCGGCGTCAAAGGCGTGGAGGTCGAGGAGCCTGGATGCATCCGAGGACAGCGGCTCCGCCGCGGTTTGCGCGTTCCAGCTGAAGGCAGCACCGGCCAGGAAGCCGAGATAGCTGACCGGCAGGGGCTGCAGATGCCCGAAGTCGCCCCAGTCGGTGATCAGATAGCCGGCGGCATCGGCCCGCCCGCCCGCCACCGCCGCGCGACCCAGATTCAACAGAGCGTTCTCGGCCCTGCCGGCGAAGCTGTTCCAGCTGCTGGTGCCCGGACAGACGTAGTAGTCGAGACCGGAGGCGGCGAATCTCCGAGCGTGCTCGGCAAACGGATAGTCGGCCTCGTAGCCCCAGGCGAGGGGGATGGCGTCACCGGGGATCTCCGGGATGAGCTCGGGGTGCTCGAGGATGATGTCGCCCCAGAATTGCATCCGGGTGCCGCGCGCCGCCAACAGGCGGTGGATGGCTTGCAGGTATTCGAGATAGACCCGTCCCTTGCCCTTCTTCTCGCAGGCCGCCGCCGAGCGGCCCAGTCCCAGGTCGAAGGTCTCGTCCAGACCGACGTTGAGCAGCCGACTCGAAAAGCTCGGCAGCAGCTGGTCGTAGAGATCCTCGAGTAGAGCGAGGCTCTTGGGATCGACTGCACAGAGGCTGAAGGGCTCCCGCTCGTCACTGAAGGGGTGCTCGACCCCCTGCGGGCACTCCGCCAGCTCGCGGTAGGGATCGTGGACCAGCCAGCGGTGGAAGTGCCCAAAGCTGTTCTGGTTGGGGACCAGCTCGATAAAGCGGTCGCGACAGAAACGATCGAGCTCGCGGATCTCCTGGGCGGTGAAGGGATCGGCACCTTGCCAGACGACCTCGTGGCCGCTATAGGCAAAGGTGTGCTCGGTGTAGAGCTGTAGCTGGTTGATCTTCCAGCCGGCCAGCAGATCGACCAGTCCAAAGAGAGTCTCCAGTGTCGGCACCTTGTTCCGACTGACGTCGAGCATCACCCCGCGGGCGGGAATGTCCGGCCAGTCCTCGACCTCGATACCGGGCAGGACACCGGTCTCTATTTCCCCGAGCTCGGATGTCTTGCCGAGGCGGAGCCACTGGATCAGGGTGCAGACACCGTGGAACAGACCGGCTTCGTCGACAGCGTCGATCTCCACCCCTCCCGGCCCGACGCCAAGCCGGTAGGCCTGGGGACGGATGTGACCCTGCGGGTCGATCCGTAGGCGGATGTCCGCGGTCTCGCCCGCGGCCGATGACGCAGACGAGCTTGTCTTTTCGAGCTGCAGGCCGGCGGCGGCCAGAGCGGTCTTTAGCCGCGCCACCGCCGGCTGGTAGGCGGGGTTGGTCGAAGCCACACCCAGCACCGGCCGGGCTGGGATGTCCCAAGGCTCGCCACCGGCGGAGACCCGTTGTGGCAGCGGCAGTAGATCGGAGTGGGAGGACGCCGACATCTTGCTCGCTTGTCAGAAGGCGATGAGGTAGATGAGGAGCAGGATGAGCAGGATGGCTCCACCGATGAGAATCGGTTTTGGGATGAGATCTTTGGCAACTTCTTTGGTTACCCGCGCGGCGAATTCGGCCTGGGATGGTGCGCGTGCCGTCAGCTCGACCGTCTCGGCCGACTCACCACTGACGGCAGCGGCGCTCCGCGCCTTCAGTGTCTCGTTGAGCCCTTCCAAGCTCTGCTTGATGATCGCCTTGGCCGAGCTGTCGAGCAACCGCTGACCGACGCTGGCAATACGACCACCGACCTGGGCATCGCCGTCGTACTTGAGCCGTGTCTGGTTGCCGTCGCCCGCCAGATCGACCACTGCAGTCGCCTTGACAAAACCGGGGCTGCCTCGACCGTCCACCTTCATGGTGTAGCCCTCGGGAGCCCGGATCTCCTCCAGCTGGATCTTGCCCTGGAACTTGCCCTGAACCGGGCCTACCTTTATGTCCAGCGTTCCCTCGTACTGGTTCTCGCCCACCAACTCCAGCTTCTCGCAACCCGGCATGGTGACCGCTAGCACCGCCGGATCGAGGAGACCATCCCAGACCTCTTGCGGCGCGACGTCGAACAGATACTCTCCTGCAACCTTCATCACACGGCCCTCCGCTGCGGCGTTGAGAGTTCGAGACCCGACAGAGAGCGTACCACTGCCCCCGCCTATTTCGAGGCCTGGACCGAGAGCACGGGTGGCAGCCGATCGGCGATCACACCCCAGCTCTCGCCGCCATCGGCGGAGCCGAAGACCTCGCCCGACCGGCAGCCGAAGTAGAGGCCGAGCGGATCCCGTCCGTCCTGACAGAAGGCCTGGCGCAGGACCGTGAGATAGGCGTCCTGCTGGGGTAGACCCCGGCTCAGGGCCTGCCACCTCTTCCCCCGGTCACGAGTCTCGTAGACGCACACCTTGCCTTCGGGGGTCACCCTGTCTTCCGACGAGGCCAGCGGGATCACAAACGCCCGATCCGGATCGGCCGGGTCGATGGCCAGCGGAAAACCGAAGTCTGATGGCAATCCACCCTCGGAGCCGATGTCGTTCCAGATCTCCCCGCCGTCGTCCGAGCGGTAGACCCCGCTGTGGAACTGCATGTAGAGGGTGGTGGGCTCGAGCGGCGGCCGCTGGATCTTGTGGATACAGTGCATGAAGGTGTCCTTGCGCGCCTCTTCCGGCAGGTAACCGGGCACCAGACCCTCGACCCCACGGCGCCACGTCTCGCCCCGATCCTCGGTCAGCCAGACCCCTGCGGCCGAGATCCCGACAGCCAACCGATCGGGCTCGCCGGGCCAGGGAGCGATGGAGTGGAGACAGAGACCGCCAAAACCCGGTTCCCACTGTGGACGGCTGGGGTCGTTCCATAGGGCGCGGTTGAGCTCCCAGGTGCGGCCCGCGTCCTCGCTGCGAAACAGCGCCGCCGGTGCGACACCGGCCCAGAGCGCGCCGTCGTCCGCAGCCGGTTCGATGACCCAGATCCTGTCGACCGCGGCCTCGGCATCGCCGGGGAAAGCCGGTCCCTTGGCCTCTTCCCACTCGCCGGTGGGGTCGTTGGTGAAATAGAGATGGGGGCCAAACTGGCCGTGGGTCACGGAGGCGTAGTAGGTGCCGCTGCGCGAGTCGTAGCAGGAGTACTCGACCACCTGGCCCGCAAAGGCCCTGTGTGCGAGGCTCATCGGCCCTCCCCGGGGCCCGGCGAGAACAATGAGGCCCTTCTTGGTACCGACCAGAAGCTCGCCCTCTTCTTTGCCTGCGACGGGTCCGGAGCCACCCGAGATCGCCTGGATGACGAAGATCTCGTCCTTGTCGCTCACCGGCCGGTCGAGGTCGGCACGTTCCTCATTGACGAAGATGCTGACGTGCTGGCGAAGATTTCCCGTTTCATCCAGGATCCAACCTTGGAGTTCCGGGTGCTCTCGCTCGATGGCGCCCACAACCTCACCGGCGGTGGGTCCGGCGGCGGTGATCGGACCATGGTGGTCGATTCGGGCGGCGAGAGAGGTGGGGAGAACGACGGTGGCCATGGCAATCCTCCGCTGATCGCTGCAACTGCAAAATCGACGGTTCTATGCTGGGACAGATGATACCCCGTGCGACGGGTGGCTCCCAGGTGAGATAGGCTTGTGCCCGGATGCGCGGAGCGAGCTCCCGCAGGAGGGAGCCCAACTACCCATGAAAAAGCTGGTCCTGATTGTCGATGACGAGCCCGGTATTCTGACCACGCTGTCCAGCGTGCTGGTCGACGAGGGTTTTGACACCGTCTGTACCGAAAGCGGTGAGCAGGCGGTGGAGATCTATAGAGAAGAGAAGCCCGATGTCGTCTTTCTCGACATCTGGCTGCCCGATCGGGACGGTCTGGAGACGCTGCAGGCGTTGCGCGAGATGGATCCGGCGGCCTCGGTGGTAATGATGTCGGGTCACGGCACCGCCTCGACCGCGGTCAAGGCCATCAAGATGGGCGCCTTCGACTATGTGGAAAAGCCGGTCTCCTACAACCAGGTCGTGCAGTCGGTGGCGGGGGCCCTCGACTACCGGGCATCGGTTGCCGCCGACCAGGCGATCCTGAGCTCGGTAAAGCAGACAACTCCCCGCATCGAGGCGGACAGGAATCTGGCGCCGGCCCCGGGTCTGTCGCTGCTGCAGGTGTCGGACATCCCGCAGCGGACCATCCGGCGCAGCACCGTGATCTATGGCGTCGGTCTCCACTCCGGCGGTCGCACCGGCATGGTCTTACAACCCCTGCCCCCGGGAAGCGGTATCCACTTTGTCACCTTGCCCACCAACACGCATATTCCGTGCTATGTCGACGACGTGGCCGAGACCGATTACGCCACCACCCTGGCCAGAGATGGAGCCAGCATTCGAACGGTCGAGCATCTGCTGTCGGCTCTTCACGCCTACGGGATCACCAACCTGCTGATCAAGGTGCACGGCGAGATCCCGGTCCTGGACGGCTCGGCCATGGAGTTCTGTGCCACCCTCGAAGAGACCGGCATCGAGGATCAGGGTGTACCGCGCAAGGAGGTCGTGGTGGACCGGCGCTATCAGGTGGGAGGAGAAGGTGGCAAGCTGATGACCATCGAGCCGGACGACGGCTTCTCGGTCTCGTATCTGCTCCGCTACCCGCCACCCATCGGCGAGCAGTTCCACGAGTTCCGGCTGACAAGGCCCAACCTCTATAGAGAGAATATTGCGCCGGCGCGGACGTTTGGCTTCATGCGCGACCTCAAGATGATGAACGAGCTCGGTCTCGGTACCGGCGGCCGCCTGGACAACTTCATCCTGGTGGGTGAGGACAACGTCATCAACACCGAGCTGCGCTTTGCGGACGAGTTTGTGCGTCACAAGATCCTCGACATTATCGGTGACCTCTACCTGTTGGGTTATCCGATCCGGGGTAAGGTGACGGCACGCCTTACCGGCCATCGCGACAACATATCCATCTTGCGGACCATGGTGTCCGAGAACACCCTTTAGTCTTTCCGAACCCATTGGCCAAGGCCTTGGATCTGTCCCCCTTGAAAGTCTGTCTGGTCTCCGCGGAGGTCACACCGTTCGCCAAGACCGGTGGGCTCGGCGATGTGACCGCGGCGCTGGCTCGTCACCTGCATCGGCTCGGCGTCGATGTGCGGCTCTTCTTTCCCTTCTACTCGATCACCGACACGGGCCCCTTCGAGCTGTTGGCGGACGATTCCCTGCGCCATGTGCCGGTACGTTTTGGGGAGAGGGAGCTCGTGTTCTCGGTTTTCGACGCCCGACTGCCGCGGACCGATCTCGATGTCCATCTGATTCACGCTCCGGATCTCTATCACCGGCCCGGTATCTACACCAACGACGTCGACGAGCACCTCCGTTTTGCTTTTCTCTCACGAGCGGCGATAGAAAGCTGTCAGCGGCTCGACTGGTCGCCGGATATCTTTCACTGCAACGACTGGCATACCGGCCTGTTGCCCCTCTATCTGAAGAGCCACTATGCCTGGGACGATCTATTTACCGACAGCAGGACGGTGCTGACGATCCACAACGTCGGCTATCAGGGGGTCTTTCCCGCCAGCGCAGTGGAAGGTCTCGAGCTGGGTGACCAGGCCTCGCTGCTCGACGAGGAGGACCTCGAAGCCGGCCGTCTCAACTTTCTCAAGACTGGAATCCTCCACGCCGACCTGCTGACAACGGTGAGCCCCACCCACGCCAAGGAGATTCAGACCGCGGAGTATGGCTGTGGTCTCGACAGGCAACTGCGGGCGAGAAGCGACGATCTGGTCGGCGTCCTGAACGGTGTCGAGTACGAGGAGTGGGATCCGGTCGATGATCCGTTGATCCCTTTTGCCTATTCCCGCCGCGAGCTCGCCGGCAAAGAGAAGAACAAGCAAGCCCTGCTGGATGAGCTCTCGCTGCCCGCCGATTCGCAGGCGCCGGTCGTCGGTGTCGTGTCTCGATTGGCGGAACAAAAGGGCTTCGGCCTGTTCCCCGAGGTGCTTCCCGAGCTGTTGGCGGCTCGCGATCTCCATCTCGTGGTGCTCGGAACCGGAGAGGAGCGGTACGAAGAGTTCTTCCGCGAGCTCGAATCCCGCGATCCGATGAAGGTGTCCTTTACCAACACCTTCGACAACGCACTCGCCCATCGCATCGAGGCCGGGAGCGATCTGTTTCTCATGCCCTCGCTCTACGAGCCCTGCGGTCTCAACCAGATGTACAGTCTGCGCTACGGGACGGTGCCGGTGGTGCGCAAGGTCGGGGGTCTGGCCGACTCCGTAATTCAGTACGACGCCGAGACCGGCAACGGAACCGGCTTTCTGTTCGAGGAGTTCTCTGCAGCGGCCCTGCGCCGGGCGCTCGAGGCAGCGCTCGACCTCTACCCAAACCCGGAGCGGTGGCAGCAACTGATGCGCAACGGCATGGCCAAGGATTTCTCCTGGGACCGTCAAATCCGTAAATACGTCGACCTCTACCGGAGACGCGGGGCGGACGAGGCAAAGTGAGCTCTCAGACCGGAGTGCTCGAGCGGGAGTTCCGCGCCTGCGATCTCGTGCGGCCCTTTCATCGCGCCGCCTACGACGCCGGTGATCGGATCGACTACCAGGTCACCGGTGTCATCCCCGCGCACGAGGGGCGCGTGCGGTTGGAGATCGAGCGCTTTGTCGGCGGGGGCTTTGCCGGTCAGGTCTATCGGGTCGAGTTGCTCGAGATCGAGCAGGAGACCGGCGCCATAGCCGGTCTCGAGCCGGGTCGGCACTACGCCATCAAGATTCTCCGACCACCGTCGGCGTTTGCCGGCTTCTTTCGCGATGTTCTCTACTTCTTGGCCTATCAGGGAGCCTTCAGCGCGCAGGTCAACCCGGCCGCCGTGCGGGTGGGTGTCCTGTGGCAGAAGCTCATCCGGCGGGCCGCCGCGATCGAGTTGGGCGAAGAAGGCTCGGTCTGCGACACTTATGCGACTTTCTACGACTCGGATCTCAAGAGCTTTGGCGAGATCAACGAGTGGGTCGACGGTCGCATCTGGAAGTTCGAGGTGGACGACCGGGTCTTCGACCGTTGGGACTTCGAGGGCGAGCCCCCGGCAGATCAGAACAGCCCCGAGTACGTCCACAAGAAGATCTTTATGCGGCGTCTGGTGGCTCTGCTGCACGAGATGGGGGCCCCGGAGCTGGCTCGCCAGTACGAGTGGTGGACCTGCAAGAGCCAACCCAATGCGCTCAAGCGCCTGTCGGCCGAAGGCTCACCGGCTGCCGGTCTGACCGCCATCGACTTTCGGGCCGGTCTCGCGCTGCTGGCTTTTCTGCCGATGAGTCCTGCCGACTTCAAGCTCATCCTCCGCGGTCTCTTTCAGGGCCGTCTGGTGCAGTTCGACCGCAGCGACCTGCCAAGGCTCGAGAAATACGTCACGGATCGAAGCGAAGTGCTGGAAGATCTCCAGTCGGCGGTCGAGGAGCTCGAGCGGCAGGAGAAGACCTACCGTGGGTCGCTTCCCGACCTCACCCACCAGGGCTTGCGGCTGGTGACCAGCCCGGACTTGAGGCGGTCGGTCAAGGAGGGGACCGTCACCGCCTGGCGACACCAGGGTCGGATCGACGATGACCACGCCGCGCGACTCAGAGGAGGGCGCGGGTTCTTTGCCCTGCTCTACATGATCTCGCTGGTGCCCTTTCTAGGGCCGGCTGTGGTCAAGCTGTGGGGCGATCCGACCAGACGCAAACATCTCGGTCTCTGTCTGACCAGTCTCGGCTATCTCGGTCGGGCGATGCGGGGCGCGCGGCTCGAAACTCTCGTCCAGTGGCAGAGGCACGGGCGGGTCGATCAGGAGCGAGCGCTGGAGCTGGCCGACCGGCCGGTGCGCTATTGGATGGAGCGGATTCTCTTTGGCTGGCTGCCGGCCTCCTGGCATCGGTTTCTAGCCGAGCCCAGCTGGGCCTGGACCCGCTTGCGGGAGGCGTGGTCCTTCACCATGAGGTTTCTACGGGATCCCGAGTTTCGTGAAGAACGACTTCTGGAGGAGGTGAGGGTCGGTCGTGAGCAGGGGATGCTCACACCGGCGGAGGCCGACAAGATCGAGGGGCAGATCAAGGACCCCTTTATCCAGAAGTACCTCCGCTGTCTGGCGGTCCACATCTGCACGGTGCCGGTGACCCAGGTGGTGATGCTGCTGGCCGGAGGCGCGGTGCTGGTCTACTTTCTGGTCTACCGCGAGGCGGGTTGGGCCGAGAGCATGGCCTATGCCGCGGCCACCGCCGCCGCCATCCAGCTACTGCCGATCTCGCCCGGATCGATCACCCGCGGTGTCTTTGTCCTCTTTCTGATGATCAAGGAGCGCGACATCAAGAACTACTGGGTGGCCGCCCCGGTGTCGTTTCTGCACGTCGTCGGTTATCTGGCCTTTCCGCTGCAGATGGTGACCCACAACCCGGCGTTGGCGCGCTTTCTGGCGGGAAGCTGGGCCAAGCGCATGGTCCATATCGTGCCCGTCTTTGGCGAGAGCGGCGCACTGCTGGAACACGGCATCTTCGACCTCTTCTTCAACGTGCCGCTCTCGGTGGCGCGTGGCTTCCGCGAGCACACGGCTCGCTGGGTGGCGCGGACGGTGGTTTTTCTCGTTGCTCTGGCAATGCTGGTCTACGCGGCGGTCTGGAACCTGTGGGAGTGGCGTCAGCCCAAGCTGGAGGTCGAGGGTGCCACCGTCACCGCGATCGAGCCGCACGAGTGGCGGATCGACGAGCTACCCTGGCGGATCGGCGGTGTTCGGGTCCAGCTGGACGGGGTGGAGGGCACTGTCGATTTCAGCGCCGCTAAATGGGACGAGTCGATCGCCGTCGGCGTCGACGTCGACGTCGTCATCCGCAGGTGCTTTGCCGGTGAAAGCTACGACGGTCTCGAGGTCGACCGTCCTTAGGGACACCGCCCTACTCGCACCCCTCCATCGTCTCGTTCACGACGTGATCGACGACCGCGGTCAGCTCGCCGGTCTGACGAAAGACCTCGAGCTGGCGATCGGCGCTGGTGCCGATCTGGAGGAGGGTGTGGACATAGTCGATCTCGTCGCGCACATCCAGCTCGTCGACCACATCGTCCACCAGCTCGAGCAGCTCGAGCAGCAGCTGTCGGGTCGGCACCGGCTCCTGGCGGCCGAAGTCGATGAGCTCACCGTCGATCCCATACCGCACCGCCCGCCACTTGTTCTCCTCGATGAGGTGATGACTGTAGCGCCGCCAGGACTGGTTGGCCTGCCGCAGCCGGATCAGCTTGCCGACAATGGCCAGCGTCAGTGAGGCCAGACAGATGGCCTCGTCGACGGTGGTGCAGATGTCGCAGATCCGAAACTCGAGGGTGGGGAACTTGGGGTGCGGGCGGATGTCCCACCAGATGCGGGTGGGGTCCTGGATCGAGCCGGTCTTGACCAGCAGCTCGACAAAGCGCTGGTGCTCACCCCAGGAGTCGAACTCGGGTGGCGGGCCGGTGCGCGGCATCCCCTCGAAGACGATCGAGCGGTAGGACTTCAGGCCGGTGTCGCGGCCATGCCAGAAGGGTGAGCTGGTCGACAGGGCCAGCAGGTGGGGGAGGAAGTATCGCGCCTGGTCCATCACGTCCACCATCAGCTCCTTGTCCTCGATGCCGATGTGGACGTGCATGCCGAAGATCAGGAGCCGGCGGGCCACCTCGGCCATCTGCTCGAGATGCTGGGCGTAGCGCTGGTCGCGGGTGACCTCCTGGGCCTTCCAGCTGGAGAAGGGGTGGGTGCTGGCAGCGGCAATACTCAAACCGTGCGACTCGGCGAGATCGGAGATCGAGCGCCGCAGGCGGATCAGCTCTTCTCGGGCCTCCTTCATGTTGTGACAGATGTGGCTGCCGACCTCGACCTGCGACTGGAGAAACTCGGCCTTGATCTGGTCTTCTAGGACCACCCGTCCCTCTTCAAGAAACTCCTGAACATAAGAAGTCAACTCGCGGGACTCGGGATCGATGAGCTGGTACTCCTCCTCGATACCGATGGTCAGCTTGGGCAGCGACATGCCATCTCCGGTGAAGATCGAGGGGTCGAGTGTAGCATCGGGGGCAGCGGCGGCGAGATGCCGGCGTGCTACGATAACCGCGCCGGTTACCTTCTCTCCACGGTCTCCCCGACGACCCTTCGAGGAGCTTTATGCCATCCGATTCGACCCGACCCGTCCAGGATCGAGCCTCCTCGCATTTCACCAAGGAGAGCATCGTCCGCGACTATCGGATCGCCTATCAGAGCCGTCAGGCCAGCCTGATCGGTCGCAAGGAGGTGCTCACCGGCAAGGCCAAATTCGGCATCTTTGGTGACGGCAAAGAGGTGGCCCAGGTGGCGATGGCACGGGCCTTCCGCCGCGGTGACTTCCGCTCCGGCTACTACCGTGACCAGACCCTGATGATGGCCCTCGGTCTGCTGCGGATCGACGAGTTCTTTGCCCAACTCTACGCCGATCCGAACCTGGAACGAGACCCCTCCTCGGCCGGCCGCCAGATGAACGCCCACTTTGCCACGCGGCTGCTCGACGACGATGGCGAGTGGAAGCAACTGGTCGACCTCTTCAACTCTTCGGCCGACCTCTCACCGACCGGTTCACAGATGCCGCGTCTTGTCGGGCTTGCCTATGCGTCGCGTCTCTATCGCGAGCTGGAAGAGCTTGCGCCCTACGATCAGTTCTCCGACGGCGGCAACGAGATCGCCTGGGGCACCATCGGCGATGCCAGCTGCGCCGAGGGGCTGTTCTGGGAGTCGGTCAACGCCGCGGGTTCCCTAAGGGCCCCGGTGCTGCTGTCGATCTGGGACGACGGCTTTGGCATCTCGGTGCCCACCGAATACCACATCACCAAAGGACATCTGTCGTCGATCCTGCACGGCTTCCAGAGATCGGCCGGCGATGACGAGGGGTACGACCTCTACAGCGTCAAGGGCTGGGACTATCCCTCCCTGTGCGAGACCTATCTGTTTGCCGCCGACATCGTGCGGCGCGACCACGTTCCGGCCATCGTCCACGTCACCGAGCTCACCCAGCCACAGGGCCACTCCACCTCCGGCAGCCACGAGCGCTACAAGTCGGCGGCGCGGCTCGAATGGGAGCGGGAGTACGACTGTCTCACCAAGATGCGGGAGTGGATGATCGAGCTGGGTATCGCCGGCGAGGAGGAGCTCGATCGAATCGAGGAGGAGGATCGGGGTCTTGTCACCGAGCTCCAGCGCCGGGCCTGGGAGGCCATGCGCCGGCCGCTGGAGGAGGAGCGCCGGCGTGTATCGTCGTTGATCGCGGAGGTGGCGGAGGGCTCTTCCCGTTCGAAGGTGGTGGAGGCCATTGGTGCGAGATTGGCCAACAAGCAGAATCCGCTGCGTCGTGACCTGCTGGCGGCGGTACAAGAGGTGTTGGTCGCAGTCCGCGACGAGGAGCTGGAGGCAAAGCCAAAGCTGATCGAGTGGCGCACGAGCACATTGGAGGAGGGCGAGGAGGGCTACGGGTCGGATCTGCTGGCCTCAGGGCCCGGATCGATTATGGAAGTGGCGGAAGTCAAGCCCAAGTACGCGCCCGAGTCACCACGGATCAACGGCTTCGAGGTGCTCAACCGCTGTTTCGATGCGGCCCTGGACCGCTATCGCAATCTGGTGGCCTTTGGCGAGGACCTGGGCAAGCTGGGCGACGTCAACCAGGGTTTTGTGGGTTTGCAGGAGAAGTATGGCGAGCTGCGTGTCGCGGACACCGGGATCAGGGAGATGACCATTCTGGGTCAGGCGATCGGTCTCGCCCTGCGTGGGATCCGCCCCATCGCCGAGATCCAGTATCTCGACTACCTGCTCTACGCGCTGCAGATCATGTCCGACGACCTGGCGACCCTGCGCTGGCGGACCAAAGGCGGGCAGAAGGCGCCGGTCATCATCCGCACCCGCGGACACCGACTGGAGGGCATCTGGCACTCGGGCTCGCCCATGGGTGGCATCCTCCATCTTCTCAGGGGTGTCCACATCTGTGTGCCGCGAAACATGGTGCGAGCGGCGGGTTTCTACAATCTCCTGTTGCAGGGCAACGATCCTGCCCTGGTGGTGGAGGTGCTCAACGGCTATCGGCTCAAGGAAAAGCTACCGACCAATATCGCCGAGGTGACCCTGCCGCTGGGGATGCCGGATATCGTGCGCCGCGGCACCGACGTCACCCTGGTGACCTATGGTGCCTGCTGCCGGATCGCCCAGGATGCCGCGCGCCTGCTCGCCGATGTCGGCATCGAAACCGAGATCATCGATGTCCAGACCCTCCAGCCCTTCGACCGTCACGGGCGGATCGTCGAGTCGCTCGAGAAGACCAACCGCATCGTCTTCGTGGACGAGGACGTCCCCGGTGGCGCCTCGGCCTTCATGCTGCAGCAGGTCTTGGAGGGCCAGGGTGGCTACGAGTGGCTCGACGCCGCTCCGCGCACGGTAACGGCGCGGGAGCACCGACCCGCCTACGGCTCCGACGGCGACTACTTCTCCAAACCCAACCGCGAAGACATCTTCGACGCCGTCTACGACCTCATGCACGAAACCGACCCCAGAGCATTCCCCATTTTCAATCGGTGATGCGGGCGTGGCGGGGGGCTTGTCCCCTCCCACGAAGCGGCCGGCCTCCGTGCCGGCCGACATTAGGAAAGTCTGGCGAGAGTTGTTGCAGGGCCAGATCAGACCCGGCCAAGCACCATGTCTATCCCGATGAAGATCTGTTGGAGCTCGCGCTCGCCGATGAGCCCAACACTCTCGTCGAACTGGTACCGATTGACGGCGAGTAGGAGAGAGACGTTGGCCACCGAGTCTTTTGGCAATCCTGTAGAGCGCGACCGCAGCAGAACGTTTCCCGGTGCGTCTGCCCACTGCAGCTTGCTGGTCAGGGGAACAGAGACGATGGTTGAGATCCGACTGCGGTTGAACCGGTCACCTTGGACGACCACC
>SBFI01000217.1 GCA_006227875.1 Acidobacteriota bacterium | reverse complement strand
GTCATCGAAGCGGCGGACGAGCACGGTTGTGCGTGCACCCTGACCCACGAGTGCTTTTGCGGCCCCGAAGGCCTGGAAGCCATCAAGAAATCGGTCTCCGAAAATGATCTCGACGGCATCCTTGTCGCGGCCTGTTCCGAGCGAGCAAAGACCGCGGAGTTCAATGCCCTGACCGTTGACGGTCCCTCGATGTTTAGGACGGCCATACGAGAGCACTGCGCGTGGCCGCTCAAGGAAGCCGAGGACGACGAAGACAAGACCGCGTGCGCCAAGGATATGATCCAGATGGGCCTCGCCCGCCTCGACGGCGTCAAGGCCATCGAGCCGCTGTCGGAAGAGATCAGCGACACCGTCATGGTTGTAGGTAGCGGACGCGCCGGCCTCGAGGCTTCACTGACGGCTGCTGGGCTCGGCCACCCTGTGGTGCTGGTCGAAAAGGACGACAAGCTCGGCGGATTGCTTGCCGACCAGAAGTCGATCCCGCCCGAGGAGCCTCCCTACGAGCAACCGGAAGCCAACCCGGTTCCGAAGCTGTTGGAAGAGATCGAGGCCAGCGATCAGATCAAGGTCCTGACCACGACCAACATCGTCAAGATCGACGGCCAGCCCGGCCAGTTCAAGGTCCAGCTCAACGGGTCATCCGGTCTCGAGATGACCATCGGCTCGATTGTCCAGGCAACCGGCGCCACGCCGTATGACGCATCCAAGCTCGGCCATCTCGGCTACGGCGCCTCCCCGGACGTCGTAACTTCGCACGAGTTCGAAAAGATGCTCGTCGACGGCAAGATCGCCTGTCCGTCCGACGGCCGCACACCGAAGAGGATCGCCTACATCCAGTGCGCCGGCTCGCGCGACGAAAACCACCTCAATTACTGCTCCTCCGAGTGCTGCAACAACACTCTGCGGCAGATGATGGAGGTCTCGAAGATCGACAAATCGATCGAAAATGCAGTGATCTACAAGGACATGCGGGCTCCCGGTCACATGGAGTAGTTTTTCCTTTCGGCTCAAAAAGAAGCGGCAGGGATGATGGCCCGCGGTGATGTCGAGAAGATCGAAGCCAACGGCAAGCTCAAGATCCACGTCGCCAACAGCATGCTTGGCGACAACGTGCAGGTCGAAGCGGATCTGGTGGTGCTGGCGGTCGGCATGGTTCCGAACTCCGCCGACGGCGAGTTGATCCGTGAGCTCCACGACTCCCGCCACCAGGCCGAGACCTCGGAGAGCTCGCAGGTCCGCGAGACCTCGGCGGCTCGCGCCGAGGAGCTGCTCAAGCACGAGGGCACCGAGATCCTCAACCTCGAGTACCGCCAGGGCCCCGACCTGCCGACCCTCAAGTACGGCTTCCCGGATTCGCCCTTCATCTGCTTCCCCTACGAGTCTCGCCGCACCGGCGTTTACGCCGCCGGCACGGTGCACGCACCGATGGATGCAGTGCAAGCGGCCGAGGACGGACTCGGCGCCGCCATGAAGGCGGTCCAGTGTATAGAAATGGCCAAGCGCGGTGAGGCGGTCCACCCGCGGGCCGGTGACACCGGTTACCCCGATTTCTTCCTCCAGCGCTGCACCCAGTGCAAGCGCTGCACCGAGGAGTGCCCGTTCGGGACCCTCAACGAGGACGAGAAGGGCACACCGGAGTTCTTCCCGCTGCGCTGCCGCCGCTGCGGCATCTGCATGGGCGCCTGCCCCGAGCGGATCGTCAACTTCCAGGACTACTCGGTTCTCATGGTCGCCGAGATGATCAAAGCCTTCGAGGTCCCGGAGGACTACGAGGAGAAGCCGCGCATCGTCGCTCTGATGTGTGAGAACGACGCCCTGCCCGCCCTCGAAACCGCGGCCGCCAACGGCGCGACCTGGAACCCGTGGACACGGATCATCCCGGTCCGCTGCCTCGGTTCCATGAACATCGTCTGGCTCGCCGAAGCGCTGTCGCGCGGCGTTGACGGCGTCATCCTCATCGGATGCAAATTCGGTGACGATTACCAGTGTCACTACGTCCGCGGTTCCGAGCTCGCCAACACCCGGCTCGACAACGTCGGCGAAACGCTCGAACGGCTCGCCCTCGAGCCCGAGCGCGTCAAGCTGGTCGAGCTGTCGCACGACGAGTTCGAACGCATTCCGACGATTCTCGACGAGTTCGCCGAAGAGCTCGATGAAATGGGCCCGAACCCGCTCAAGGGCTTCTAGGTCTCAGGAGAAGGAGGAGGTATGGCCTCGATCCCGGTCATCAGCATGTCATCGGACTTTCGGGAGGCGTTCTTCGACCACGGGGGGGAAAACGCCGCCCACTGCTACCAGTGCGCCACCTGCTCGAGCGTCTGTGAGCTGGCGCCGGCCAACGCACCCTTCCCGCGCCGCCAGATTTTGTGGGCGCAGTGGGGCATGGAGGATCGCCTCATGGGCGACGCCGGGCCGTGGCTGTGCCACCAGTGCAACGACTGCTCGGTCCGCTGCCCGCGCGAGGTCAACCCCGGCGATATCATGGCGTCAGTCCGAGCGATGGTGGTCGAGAAGATGGCGACCCCGGCCTTCCTCGGAAAACTGGTTGGCGGCGCCAAAAAGACCTGGCCGTTGCTCATCCTGGGGCCGCTGGTCTACTGGCTGGTCCTGCTCGGCGCCACCGGCATCCACATTCCGCTCGTCGATGACACCCTCTCCGCCGCGGACGGCCGCTTCCACTACGAGCACTTCGTCCCCCACACCCTGATCTACGTCACCTACTTCACCGCGACCGGCTTCGTGGCGCTGATGTTGTTCCTATCAGGGGCAAGGTATTGGAAACTGTTGGGAGCGAACCAGGAACGAAAAGGGTCGTTGATCGGAGCGCTGATACCGGCGTTCGTCGACATTGCCCTCCACAAGAAGTTCTCCTCATGTGAACGGGGAGTTGCAAAACGTAGATGGTGCCACTTCCTCGTCATGTGGGGCTTTATCGGCGCCGCGATCACCTCCGGTTTCGCGGTCGTCTATCTCTACCGGGAAACGGTGTTCTTCTCGTGGCTGAATCTCGGCTACAGCTACCCGGTACCCATCACCCATTGGGTCAAGTGGCTCGGCAACATCTCGGCCGTGGCCCTGGTTCTAGGCGGTCTGCTGCTGTGGCTCAACCGCCGCAAGACCGACGACAAGCTGGTCGGCGTCACCACCGCCTTCGACCGCTTCTTCCTGTGGGTCGTTTTGACTGTGATCGTGACCGGTGTCTTCACCGAGGTGTTCCGCTTCATCGCGGTGGACCCAATTCTCGGTTGCGCGGTTTACGTGATTCACCTCGCGATCGTGCTGACCCTGTTCCTGACCCTCCCCTACTCGAAGTTTGCACATATTCTCTACCGCACGTTGGCGATGGCCCACGAGCGGTTGACTACTGACTAACTAACTGTCGCGGCGGCCCCATTGGGCCGCCGTCATTTTTGAAAGCCAAAGGAGGCAACTCGATGAGCAAATTGGTCCCACCACATGGAAGTCCAGAGCTGAAGCCGCTGCTACTCGAAGGCGCGGCGCTCGATGAGGCAATGAAGAAGGCTGAAGGTATCAAGAAGGTCCCGATGACCACCCGTGAGACCTCGGACCTCATCATGCTCGGCATCGGCGCGTTCACGCCACTCGACGGCTTCATGGGCAAAGACGATTGGCAGGGTGTCTGCGAGAGCTACCAGATGCCGTCAATGGACAGTCTCTTCTGGCCCATCCCGATCACCCTGTCCGCCGAGCAGGACCTCGCCGACTCGATAGAGATCGGTGAAGAGGTCGCGCTCTGGGACACCGAGACCGAGGCCATCATGGGCTCCATGACGGTCACCGAGAAGTACGAGATCGACAAAGAGTTCGAGTGCCAGAACGTCTTCGCAACCACCGACACCGAGCACCCCGGCGTGCAGAAGGTGATGGCGCAGGGCCCGGTCAACCTCGCCGGTCCGGTCAAGGTGTTCTCTGAGTCCTATTACCCCGAGATGTTCTCCGACATCTACCAGCGCCCGGCCGATTCCCGCAAGATCTTCGAGGACCGCGGCTGGGACACCGTCGCCGCGCTCCAGCTTCGCAACCCGATGCACGGTTCGCACGCCTACCTCGCCTGGGTGGCGATCGAAGTCTGCGACGGCGTCTACATCCACCAGCTGGTCGGCAAGCTCAAGCCCGGCGACATCCCCGCGGATGTCAGGGTCAAGGCGATCGACGCCCTGGTTGACAACTACTTCCGTCCCGACCGCGTGCTGCAGGGCGGCTACCCGATGGAGATGCGCTACGCCGGTCCACGTGAGGCCCTGCTCCACGCCGTCTTCCGCCAGAACTACGGCTGCTCGCACCTCATCGTCGGCCCCGACCACGCCGGCGTCGGCGACTACTACGGCCCCTTCGACGCCCACAAGATCTTCAACCAGATCCCCGAGGGCTCGCTCAAGCTGCAGCCGCTGTGCATGGACTGGACTTTCTACTGCTACGACTGCGGGACGATGGCTTCGATGAAGACCTGCCCGCACGACTCGAAGGCAGTGATCGACGACGACGGCCAGTACCAGGGCGGATCCCGCCTGCTGCTCTCGGGCACCATGCTGCGCAAGCTGATGAGCGAGGGCAAGCCGGTGCCGAAGGAGTTCTCCAAACCCGAGGTGATCGAGGTCCTCAAGAACTACTACGACAACCTCGAGGAGAAGGTCGAGGTCAAGCTCCACGGCGCCGCGACCGGCGAGGTCAAGAAATAAGCTTCATCGCAATACGGTCTTATTGCATTTCAAGCCCCGCGGGTCACCGCGGGGCGCTTTTTTGTCAGTCCGTGCTCTCTCCACGAACTCACAATCACGGCGTAGCGCCGAGCGAAGCCGGATCCACCCGCTCCACCACCAATATTCAAAGCGCTCATTCAACTGGGTTGCCAGGGGTGCCCTCTTTGCATTCGAGTTCGGTGCCGATAGACTGCGGCCGATGATCAACAAGGATACGCCGTGAACGCACCTGCTATCTCTACTGTAGGCACCCGCCTCGGGATCGCTGACCGGTTCGGTCATTGGCGAGT
>SBFI01000130.1 GCA_006227875.1 Acidobacteriota bacterium | reverse complement strand
CGCGAAGATGATGTGATCGTCCTCGGTCCACACACCGCCGCGCGCCAGGCTGCCGGCGGGACAGAGGTTCAAGGGCGAGCCGCCGTCGAGGTCCAACCGCTTCAGGTGCGAGTAATCGAAGAAGGCGATCGACTGTGCGTCCGGTGACCAGAAGGGTGCGAAGCCACCCTCGGTGCCCGCAAGCTGGCGCGTCTCCCCGGTGCGCAGCGATCGCACCCAGAGAGTGACCGGTTCCCCGGGGGCGGAGGCCCCGAAAACGATCGCCGAGCCGTCCGGGGCAATCACCGGTGGGCTACCGACGTCGCCCTGAAAACGGAACTCGGCGGCGCCAGGCCGTGCGATCTCGGTCCGGATCACGATGTCGGGACGGCCCGCACCGAGGTACAGCCAACCGAGGAATAACGCCACCGAGGAGGCAATCGCCGCGATAGCCCAGCCCAACCGAACGGGAACGGCTCGGCTGGCGCCAGCCATGGGAACCAGCTCCGGTTCCTCCTCCTCGAGCTCGAGCAGGACGTCTCCGAAATCGTGCAGCCGCCGGGTTGTCTCCCTCTGCAGACAACGTCTGAGAAGACGCAGAACTGCGGGCGGCGTGTCATTGGGAAGAGCCTTGAGATCGATCTCGGAACGCAGTACTCCGGCGATGACGTCCGAGGCGGTGTTGCCGTCGAAAAGCCGACGACCGGTGAGCATCTCGTAGAGCATGCAGCCGAAGGCCCAGATGTCCGTCTGTCCGCCAACCGTTTGCCCACGGGCCTGCTCGGGACTCATGTAACCCACGGTGCCGAGGATCGCGCCTCCGGTGGTGGCGCGGCCGGTCAGGGTCGGAGAGTGGGTGAGGTCGGCGCCGCTGTCGACCGGCTCGCGGGCCTTGGCGAGACCGAAATCGAGGACCTTGACCGTGCCATCAGACCGAAGCCTGACGTTGGCGGGCTTGAGATCGCGGTGAATGATGCCGCTCTCATGGGCTGCGGCGAGAGCCTGGGCGATTTGGATGCTGATGTCTCGAATTTCGGTCCACTCGATCGGGCCTCGTGCGAGACGCTCGGCGAGGTCCTGACCCTCGATGAACTCCATGACCAGCAGGTGCTGGCCCTCGATCTCCTCGAGCCCGTACAGGGTTGCGATATTGGGATGGTTGAGTGAGGCGAGCAGCTTGGCCTCGCGCTCGAAACGCGCCCGCCGCTCGATATCCTCGGTGAAGGCCGCGGGCAGCACTTTGAGTGCCACCTCACGGTCGAGACTGGTGTCGGTCGCCCGCCACACTTCGCCCATGCCGCCTTCGCCCACCGGCGAGACGATCTCGTAGCGACCGACCTTCAATCCAATCTCCATCAGTGTCCTGTTGAGTAATTGTACGCGTTTGCAGCCCTGTCTTACAGCTGCATGAGATCTTCGAGATGCTCTTCCGGCACCAACCACTCTGTGGGTTCGCCCTCGCCCAGACTCGCGATTGCGTAGTTGAGGGTATCCCGGATGTAACGGCCCCAGATTTTGATCGGAATGTGATCGATGGTGATCGTCGGAGAGGTCGCGAGGCGCAGCATGTACTCGATGATCGATGAAGCGTTGCGGGCGATGCGACCGAAGTCGTCGGCGAGGTCGCGCTGGTCGAGGATCCGCTGTTCGTGGATGCTGACGCCGAACTCAGACTCCACGAGGTCGTCAAACGTGGTGAGAATGAGCTCGACCCGAAAAGTGCGGCGGCAGCTCTCGATGTATGCTCTGAAGCTCTCGTCGAGACTTTCGATCCGCAGGCCGCGACCGGCGGCAAAGGCCCAGTCGATGCCGGCCATGTTGGCCAAAATCGTTTTGTTTGGCGGTAACTCGAGGTCGACCAGGTAATGGACGCCCTCGTAGGTGCCGGCTTTGACCTCTCTCTGAGAGGCGAATGTATATTCGAAATGGTCGAGCGAAGCTTCGACACGTTCGAGCTCGACCGGGCTGCCGATGATCTTGACACCGATGACGTCGTCAACCCGGTTTTTCTCCGGATCGAGAGTGATCCGCCCCGAGCGGATGCGGTCGGCCACGAGACGCTCGGCGGCGCCTCCGACCGCGGCGGGGGTGCTCGGTGGGGCGATATCACGTTCGGCACCTGCGATCGGTCGAGGTCGGCTGGAAGCCAACGCCCTGGCTACGGCGACGATTTCACCGGTGAGCTGCTCGGCAACCCGTCGCGAGACCTTGTCGGCGATGCGTCGAATACGCTTGCGGCGCACAATCGCCGTCAGTCTTCCGTTGCGCAGGGTCACCAGACTCATGCGGACGGGCGTGCGCGGGAAGAACTCCTCGGGCAGCTGCCGGTACCAGTCGATGAGCTCGGCGACCCGGGTTGAAGGGTGTGAGGCGGCCGCGACAATCGCCGACCGCACCTCGTCCTTGCTCGTGATCCGTTCCATGTAGAGGTCGCCGCGATGGCAGGTGCGGCAAAGATCGGCCACGAAGCGTCTCACCGTGGGTGCGGTGATGGCCCGTTCGAAGGCGAAGATCTCGGTCACGATGCGGCCGTCCGTCGATTCAAGCCGATCGGCCAACCACCTGGTGGCGACATCGAAGAGGCGGTCGCAGTGCGTCAGTCCGGAGAGGTACATGGTTGATTGATCTCGAGATCCAAGGATCTGATGCATCCTCGAATCCACCCACCATGGTAGCCCGTCCGGGCCCGCATTGCTGGTGTAGCTGGTTGCCGGGCCGGAGACACTCGAGTCTTATTCCGCGCACTGCCGGGTTGGTGGTAGGCTCGGGCGCGTCAGGTAGGATTCGAAATCGGAGCAGGTCATGACTGAGCGCCAGCCGGATATCGACACTGTTCTCCCGGGCCACGAGGTGGAACCGGAGGAGATGGTGTCGGTGGATCCTCTCGAGGAGGGCCTCAGCGACCCGGTGCATGACCTCGAGGACCTGGTCGAGAGCGGCGACCTCGAGGCCCTCGACCGGTTCATCTCGATGCTCCACCCCGCCGACCTGGCGGCCCTCTTCGGCGTCCTTCCCAAAGCTCATTGGCCACAGATCGTTTCGCGTCTCAGCATCGCCAGGGTCTCCGACCTCATGGAGGAGCTCTCCGACCACCTCCGCGATGATCTCGCCGAACACCTCAAACCCGCTCAGCTGACCGAGGCGATCGAGGAGATGGCGTCGGACGACGCGGCCGACGTCCTCGCCGACCTTCCGGAACCGCTGGCCAGGGACCTCATCGAAGCGCTACCGGAGGAGGATCGCCACGAGGTCGAAACTCTCCTCAAATACCCGGAGGATACGGCCGGCGGCCTCATGCAGGTGGAGCTCGTCTCGGTGCCCGAGACCGCCACCGTCGACCAGACCATCGATGCTGTGCGGGCCAACGCCGAGGAAGTCAGCACCTTTCACTTCGTCTACGTCATCGATGACGAGCAGCGCCTGGTCGGAGTGCTCAACCTGGGGGCTCTGCTGCTGGCGCCGCCCGACCGGGCGATCAGCGAGCTGGTGAAGCGCAATGTGCACATGGTTCACCCCGAGGTCGACCAGGAGAACGTGGCGCAGATGTTCCAGCGCTACGATCTGGTGGCGCTGCCGGTGGTCGATGAGCGCGGACGGCTCCTCGGCCGCATCCTGCACGACGATGCGGCCGACGTCCTCGAGGAAGAGGCGGACGAGGACATCATGCACATGGCCGGTGCGACGACCCAGGAACCGGAGCTCGTCTACACCGACCAGGTGCTCAAGATCGCCGGTGTGAGGCTGCCCTGGCTCCTCGCGACCCTTGCCGGTCTGACGGTCCCGGCTTTGCTGGTGTGGGCCTTCCAGATGTCGTTTCCGGAGATGATCGCGCTGGTGCCCTTCATTCCCGTGATCGGCGCCATGGGCGGCAATGTCGGCTCCCAGTCCTCGACCATCGTCGTTCGCGGCTTCGCGACCGGCCGCGTCGACTTCCACAACCTCGGGCGGTTCCTCTTCAAGGAGCTGGTCATCAGTAGCCTGATGGGCGTTGCCTGCGGCGTGCTCTCGGGGGTCGTTGCCATTGTCTGGCACGGCGATCCCATGCTGTCGGTCACCGTCGCGGTGTCAATGGTGGTGGCGATCATCGCCTCGGCCCTGATGGGCGTGCTCGTGCCGTACTTCTTCCGGCTGGTCAAGATCGACCCCGCCATTGCCGCCGGCCCCCTGGTGACGACGATCGACGACATCATCGCCATCGGCATCTACTACCTCGTCGCCCTGCTCCTCATTTCAGCCTGATTCCGGCTGACGGATCACGGCGTCCTGTTCGCAACCAGTTCCGTGCTTTCGGTCTGGGCGACGTGGCAACTGGTACAGACCCAGCGCGACCCCACCACTTCATCTCCCGTGACATCGGCCGATCTCCGCAGATCCACCCGGTGGCTCGCCGGAACTGCGACCGCTCCCATGTCCATTGCGACCGCCGCGTCGTGACATTCGAGACAGGAGTTCTCACTCAAGGTGATGGTCTCCAGATCCACAATCGAGTGCGGGATGACGGGCGGAAATTCGTCATTCGGTCTCGGCCTGAGCTCGCTCTCGCCCGGGTCAACCGAGTTGAAAGTGATTGGCGCCTGCGGCGGCTGATCGAAAGCCGAGCCGGGGGCGAGGCCGACCTCGGAGTCTGGTATCGACGGCGTCGCAACCGCGGAGGTATCTGCCGCCGGAGGTGGACTGCCGCTTGTACAGCTCAGGACCAGGATCAGAATGGGCAGCGCGAGCAGTGCATTTTTCATCGCCAACCTCCCGCTCAGGCCTTCGAGACCCGGACCGCGCATTTTTTGAAGTCCGTCTCCTTCGAGATCGGACATGTGGCGTCAAGAGTCAGCTTGTTGATCGGGACGCTCTCATCAAACCAAGGGACGAAGACCATGCCCTTCGGCAGCCGATTGCGGCTGCCGATCTCGACAACCGCTCGAACCTCACCACGACGTGACTCGATCAGGGCCACGTCGTTGCGTGCGAGGCCTCGGGCGGCGGCGTCGGCGGGATTCATGAAGATCTGGGCTCGCGGCTGGGCCGCGTGGAGCTCGGGG